>JAEOSV010000007.1 GCA_016840185.1 Candidatus Hermodarchaeota archaeon
ATCAATAGTTTCTCCAAGGCATTGGCAATGACGGGGTTACGGTTGGGGTATGTGATCGCTCCGGTGAATTTGATGCGACCGATTTACCAGGTTCATCAATATAATACTGCTTGTGCTCCAACTCCCATTCAGGTTGGTGCCATGAAGACCTTGTCGAATCCGAAGGCTTTCAAAGGAATCATTGGCCAGCATCGGAATGTTCTGAATGATCGTCTGAAAGTTGCTTTGGAAAGTTTCAAACCCATTAGGGGTTTCAAGTTCTCCTATGACCCAGTCGCGGGTTTCTACTTATTTCCCAACGTCGAAGATACGGGCATGTCGGGTCCGGAATTCGCCATATCAGTCTTAGAAGAGAAGGGCGTGGTCGTCGTACCCGGTGATCAATTTGGCTCCGCATATCCGAATAACATCCGAATTAGCGTCGGATCTGCACCACCTAATCGGATTCGAGAAGCCGCCTCTCGTATTAGTGACTTTGTGCAAAAATAGACCCCTACTTCTGGATTCGGAGATGGGGGTCCAGAACTGTTTGGATTGGTTTGTCACTGAAATGTTGGGTCAATCGCTCGTAGTTCCATCCGAGCGGGGTGAGGAGGGTATCGGTGGCGCGAAGTAGTAGTTCGGTGTATTTGTCCTTGTCATAGTGTGCTGCGGCTGCGGTGTGGGGAAGTGCGACACGGCGTAATGGGTGACGGGACTTCGCGTCGGTGTGCACATACTTGATGGGTTGTCCGGGCTGGACATCATCACCATATCGAATAGCAAGTTCAGCGGCAATTGCCTGGCTACACTGTTGCTGGTATTCGTGGGGGGCCTTGCTGATGTTTTGCGTGATGGTCAGTTCATCAGTGGTGACTCCGCCACTATGGAGAAGCTCTAGATAGTCCTTCACTATGGTGAGGAGTTGGGGTACGAGCTGCTGCATCTTATCGACATCTTCTGCGCCAGCGAGGCAGGTGAGGAGGTCTAACTGAAGCTGTTTGATGAGGGGAGGTGTGTCGCGGCGACGGAGCTCAATGCCTCGCACTTTGATAGTACCATCTTCCTTCACGCCGCAGTAGCGAGTTAAGGCACCGTAGGGTTGATTGCGACAGGGTAGAAACATAATCCACCGATAGCGGCCTTCGAATTCTATGGGCAGCCCGGTGACCTTCTGGATTGCCTCGCCAACAGCTAGGTAGTCTTCGACAGTGGCTCCAGTTTTTTGGAGCCAGACACAATCGACGATGCCATGGAGCACCTGGAATCCATTTAGTTCGCTTACGGCTTTGGTCTGTAAGAGCACTCGACGACTGAAGGCGGTGACACACTCGTAAGCTTCGACACGACCAAACCGCGAAGCGCGAAATCCTAGATATCCAAATGAGACCACTAATAACCATTTCAGTGCGGCTTGTCGGGCTTCGTAGATGGGGTTGTCATGGCGGTGCTGTTTGTAGTATGTGCGCTTGTCGAGAATGGGTTTGAGGAAGGTGGGGACAATGCCGGGTTGACGTCGACACAGCCAGTACCCGAGCTCGGGGACGATGGTCGCATCGTCAGGACAGCAGTCGCAGAACAGGGCCTCAGGGGAGATGTTATGCTTAATCATCAGGGCAGGGTACAGGGACAGAAAATCGAGTTCGCCTACGTCACTGAACACGCCGACACGCGGTGTGATGACATGGCCTCCACGATCGGCGTTGAGGAGTTCGATGCCAGTTTTGTATTGCTCTGGGTCTGCTTTGGTTTCCGGAATCAGGACGTCACGGTTGAGGGCTTCTTGCATTTGGAGGAGGTTGATGCCGGTGCCGGGGCTGCTTCGGGCCATGCGTTGGGGTGGAAAGGCGGTGAGCCGACTCGCTTCGATGAGTCCGTGGAAGTTGCCAAAGGTCATATGGGACCGATCCAGGTGGAGGCGTCCACGCAGATGGAATGGGTGGGGGCGATAGAACACTGGGCCTCCGTATCGGAAGACGGCACGTCCAGCTGGCAGAGTCTTGTCGCTGAAGACGTGGGGTGTGTGGTCTCTGTTCAATGAGAATTGTCGTAGTATTCCAGCCTCCTGCGCTCGTTGAATGAGGGCAGGGAAGATGCGGGAGTCGCCTTCTTGGGTGAAGATGATGTCAGGGTCTTGGGTGGTAATCCAGTCTTGGAGCATCATGGGCTCCGTTGTTTGCATGGTGGCGCCGTTGGAACTGGAGGCGCAGAACAGGTCTTCCCCCTCTAGGTGGAGATCCACGGTGTGAAAGGGAGGGAGATCATAGTCGAGGGCCCTACGGGAGTCGCAGGAGTCGATACGGGTGACGCAGGTTCCCGACTGGTCCGTGTGGACCTCCACCTGTTCGAAGGGGTAGCGCCGCTGCTCGAGATACCACAGCTGCGTTGTTGAGAGATCGCCGTTGAAGACGCGAAAACGGGGGACGGCGAGGGTTTTGATTTCGCGGACGACACGGGGGAGTTGGGTGCAGGAGGAGACTGTTACGGCGAGAACCGGACGTGGCGTGCCACGCAGCTGCAGTCTATGAAATTCTGAGGTCACAGTGCTGACAAGAGGGTGGCTCTCAAACAGCGGCGCATAGTCCTCGAATTGGACGCCCGGTGCGTGTAAGTAGAACCGTGGCTGGTACGGCACCTCTAAGGGCACACATTCTGTTGCCGTGCGCAACCACAAGACCAAGTGGTCGGGCCGGGGAGTGACATCGAGGATCCAGCCACGCATTGTTGGTCAGGGCGAGTCTCCCAACACCCTACTTAAAGTCGGCAACTGAAATGCAAAAGAACAGCTACTGGCACCCTATTTTCGGGAAGTTTTTGTATCACAATATGGTCCTTAAGTGTTGAAATCTCATCATTGGTATGAAGTTAGATTAGGGATGCCCCACAGACTGGACAATAACGTGCCCCTTGAGGAGTTGCTGCGCCACAGTAGGCACAGAATTTAGCGCCTTCAATGGTCTTGGTGGAGTGGGGAGGTGGATAGGATGGGCCTGTATACCTTGGTGGTGGTGCGATCATATTTTGCCGTCGTAGTAGGAAGAAAGTGATAGCTACGACACCAGCAATAATCGCGACAAAAGTCACTGCAATAAAGAGTATGGTGAGATTTGGTGGAACCGGACCTGAGGGTGTTTGTACATGGAGGTAAAACACTCCCGCGCCTTCACTACCGCTGGGATAGGAATAAATTTCGATATAGTATGTGCTACCAGCGTTGAGATGAATGGATACAGATTCCGCTGAGTCACTGCTTAAGGAATCGTCCAGACCGTTCTGATAAGCGTCATAGATGTACAGGTCAAAATCCGTTGAATACTCAGGCAAAGCTGTGTCAATCGTAATGCTGTGAAGACCCGTTTCAGTGGGCGTAAACACGAAATAGACTGAATCATAAGCACTGTCAAGATACCCACAGTGAAGATTGGGTGATTCAGGGGGTCCAATATTCGCAAGTAAAGGGAGTGCGTTACTGAAATCTGAACCCACATCGATGAATGCTTCCGTAAACTCATCCCACATTGTGTCATTAGCTAAAGCAAGCTGGTATGACCCATAACTGTCTAATACGGCCCCTAGTCCATGTGCATTAGAAACGCCTGTAAGATGCATTTCTTCATAAACTGCATCCTGAATAGCTAATGTGAGATTCAATGCAGTTGGATAAACCATCGAGACGCCTGGAAACCTTACCATTAGATTTTCAGCGAATGAGTAGAGGTCAATGAACGAAGCCCAAGAAAAGCTTTGAGTTCCTTGACGGGCCCAAGAGACTCCTTCGTAGATATCTGGATCAGATATGCTTCCCAACATCGATTGAGCGAGGAAATCAAGATTTTGGGCAATTGTCTGTAATTTCACGGTTTCAATAGAAGAAAGACACGCATCATTATGGATTGGATCATAGTAGCGTCCTCCAACATCATAAGCGGTAACGTAATAGTATACCATGCTTGTCGTCAAAGCCTTCGGAGTAGTGTTGGGGAAGGTAGTGAGATTGAGGAGGATATCCTCATAGGGATACCCGGTGAGAGGGACACCTTCTTCAGAAAACACTACAAGATCAGCAGTGTCTCGAATTTCATACGCGACTTCCAATTGCCCCATCAAACAAGCATCAAACGCCACAATATCCAAATGTTGGACTTGTGAGTCGCTCAGTGCCTGGTTCAACTCAGCAATGGTAAGACGGTCGTCACTGGTATCATCGCTACACAATCCATAGGCACCTGCACCATGATTCCATAATACAAGCAAATACTGTTCAGCAGGTGCATAGGTTTGACCGAAGACAATGAAATCCCGTAAAACATGCCAGTCACCCATATTCGGTTCAGATGGAAGTCCACTGGAAAGCTGGGGTGAGGTTATCAGATTTAGATTGCTATCCTGCAGAACCTCATAGCATCGAGCTCCCGTATAAGGTGCATCAGAGCCCTCCCAGAAATCCACATATACAATGATTCTGACTTCGCTTGTTGAGCCTATAGTCTCCATGGAATTTAAATCATTGAAGGCATATTCTTCAAGGTCGTTATCACCATCAAGGTAGACAAGTACCGTCCACTGGGAAAGAGGTGGAATGGAAAACCATCCAATATGAGTTGGTTCGGAACTCACCCATTTTCTCACAATGAGGTCATCAAAAAAGCTGGCTTCAGGGTATCCCCGGTACACGTACACTCTGAATTGACTAAGCTGCGGTTCATCAAGGCGTGTGCTTGTATGAATCAACTGATCATCGAGGTATAAGTAAGTTGTATTA
Organism: Candidatus Hermodarchaeota archaeon; assembly: GCA_016840185.1. Next base: position 4,742 of record JAEOSV010000007.1, read on the forward strand.
TCTAAGTGTCGAAATTCAAAATAATGAAATCCAATACTTCGCGTAACGTTCGATTCTTCCCATGAACCTCCATCCCAATAGGAGTAGTTAGACAAATGGCCCTGACAACCCAAATACACCTTATAATCATCTGTGGGGCCATCTGAAAGAATTGCATTCGTAGCTTTCGACGTCGTGGTTGTTCCAGTATCGTAAAACCAAATCCGATACGCATGAAAATCATCAAAATTCGATACATTAAGGTATCGTCCCGAGGAATCTGGCAATCCCGGTGCTGGGGTCATGCTTAGGCTAAATGTACCTGTATGAGCATAAGTAGTTGTTACAGTGTGGTTTACCAGTCCCCAGCTTCCATCCCAATCGCTGAGGTTTCCCTCTTCCATATCACAGGCTGCATCAAAGGTTGAATCGATATCACTCTCAGAGAGAACATGGCTATTGCCATAATACATGAACATTGTAGTGTTCATTGGGAATGCTGGAATTGAGGGAATCTTCACCCAAACAAACGCCACTCTTTCAGGAGTCGTAATGATTTCTTCAATCCAGTAACTGAATAAGGTTGCTCCATCCGCGGATGTGAATCGAAGGTCTTCAAAATTATTCGAGCAATTAAAACCACAATAAACAATTGGACCTGAATCAGTACCGATCCCTCGGTGAACTTCAAATCGCAGCTGATAATCCGTCAACATTCCATGAGACGACCCTTGAATGACGTGTGCCTTACGATAATTCCAATCCTCATCAAACCACGGGCTATCAGGAAGGTTATCTGAAGCGGAGTCGCTGTGCAGTGGTTGGGTTAATTGAGTTACTTCAAATTCAGATATATGGTTTCCGGGTAAATTCTGAAAAGAGAACGGGGTAATGGTAAAGGTGAATACTGGGAAGAATATCAAAAGCAAAAGGGTCAATATAATTGGGAATCTGTAGCGTTTCATGACAGGGCTCCCGCCAACTTAGACCATTCAGGCTTCCTAGTTGGTTCCCCAATATAAATACTCAGATTCCAGGTCTTTGAACTCCATCATTTTTTTCAGTAATACTCACCATTTCTTGTTCGAACTCTGCATCCCTTTGTTTTTCAGCATTCCTGAAGAAAATCGCATAGAGTACTAATTGGATTCCATAGAATCCCAAAGTTAACCAGAAGGGTATCAGATAAAGCCCTTGATCAAAAAGTTGACCCGCAAATTGCACACTAGTCGCACGACCAAAACTCATAGCTGAACTATTCAGGGCTTGAAGATTCGGTCGCCACGAACTTGGCACCAGTTCCATTCGCAGGGTTTGGCCGATGGGCATCGCTGCATTCATAATTGCTCCTCGGAGAAGGTAACTGGCAATTGCTACAACTGGATTAAGTACCGTGGCGAGTAAAACTATGAAAGGTAATGAGAGCGCTTGTGTGAGAACAACTGATGGTACTTTTCCTATTCGGCTAGCTAGAATCGGAGACAATAACACACCAGTAGCCATAGTAGCCTGTCCTAGACCGATGATTAAACCAACCATGTATGTTGGCAGGTTGTAGAATTCCCAGAAGAACACGTTAATGAGGGGTACAATAAGTCCAGCTCCGAGCCCAATGAGGACGCTACAGATGACAAATCGAAGCACAATGCTAATTCGACCTTTTGGTTCATGTTGTGTTTTGAGGTCTTCATTGGTGTCGGTATCCTCATTTGATATTATGGGTGATTTCGAATCTTTCAACCAGATAAGCGGAATGATTCCAATCACACTGGCAACGACCCAAATGAGAAGGGTCCATTGAAAAGTAATTGGGCTGTCCAATGGAACGAAGAGCCATAACGCAAACATTCCAGGAAGGAATCCGCCTAAAAGACTACCAATAAAACTACTACTAATTCGGGACGCCTGGGAGGCTCCAAACAGATAGGTGCGTTCATACGACGAGCTACTTCGAGCCATCAAAGGGCTATAAGATGTAATTGACAGACTGTTCCCAAAATAGAACAGAATCATCATCAAGGTGAGAATGATCGGAAAAGGTAAGGCGATTAGCATACCCGCCGCAATTGTCATGATAACTCCCGATAATATCATGGCATGTTTCTCGCCAATTCGAGATGTATATGGGCCTGCAATAAGGGCTCCAATGGCCATCGTATACAATCCCAAAGAAAGAAGACCAGCAACAAACACGGTCGAATAACCAATCGATAGGAGATACAGATTGAAAATTGCTTGATAAATGCCAAACCCAAGACGGCTAATTGCCTGGCTTGTGATGATTCGTTTAGCGTCAGGTGTAAATCGTTGAACTCGTTGCCAATAAGCCACTGCTTCTGCATTTAGGCTCTGTGTGAGGCTCAACGATTGGCTCCTCCAACACCATCTATACCAACACGGGTTCTGCCCTGTCATCATCTAGTTATGATTCGATTGCCTCTGCCTTGCGTTTATGGCTCTAAAAGATTGTGAAGCGATAAGAAAAAGGGAAATGCGACGTCGCAAACTTCAATGGGCCCATAGAATTGGTTTATTGCTATTTTCCTTTCTTTGCTTCTTTTTCAAGGTTGGAGATCTTTTCATCAATATGCTTGATGTAGTCTTCTAGCCTAGCCTTCATAGCTTCAAGCCCTTTGACTTGGGCTTCTTTGCTAGGCTCGTAACCTGGACCACAGCACATCGAAGTCATGAACGGACCCATACCTCGCATCGCAAAGTGATGTTCTTTAGAACCACACATAGCTTATTCACCTCTATTTCGGTTTATCAGAGCTCTTCAAGTCGGTGAGTTTCTTTTCCACCCATTTCAACTCACGTTCGAGGTACTCTCGATATTGCTTCAAAAACTGGAGATGACGTGGTGTACAATGCCCTGGCTCACAGTCACATTGCGTCTTAATTGCCATGAATGCTGCGGGGCTCTGTTCGCGCATACTCCACTCAAGCCAATCGTCTTGTGCTTCTCCATTCATGCTGGTTCCTAAGAACCGCCAAAAATGGTCTTGCACTTTAAACTCTGACCGGAGATTTCGAAGTGCTTCTCGAAGCACCTTCTTTCCCTTCGAAGTCAACCGATATTGCACGGCATCTGGTCGATCTTCTTGTGGAACACGTTCGCTAGAAACGAGGTCTCTTTCAGCCATTCTGTGGAGCGCTGGGTAGATGGTTCCACTTTTCAGTTGCCAGCCCCCAAGTTGACCCTGTAATCCTTGCAGGACCCGGTACCCATGTGCAGGTCCACGGTTCAGGAGGGCTAGAATGATGAGCTCGACTTGGCTGATGTTGCCTTCACTGGTATTGATTCGTCCTCTGCCACAGAATGCCACTATGTTGTCACCTACTTATGTAGAGCTCTACTCACCTATGTAGTGGTCTACATATATAAACATTCTCACCCTGCAACCTCCAATGATTTGACGTTATCGTTTGCAGGATTCTAGAAACCCCTCTGCCCATTTCCGTGACTTTGAATATCCATAAATAGTCCAGTCATCGTTAATCACTATGAAACTCCTTACCAGCTAAGGCAACGGATACAGGGAATATCAACACCATTCCAGCGGATGGTACAACTAAAGCAGTGTGCCTGACAACTAGCAAGTAATCTGTTTTTGCCCTAACTGTAAGGAGAAAACAATAGAGGTTTAAAAAAATGCGTCGAACAACCCTGTCTCTGACAGTTATTTTCCTTGCGCTCTCGTTGCTACAGATTAGTACTCCCTTTGGCTTTGCCACGCTTATGCCAGGTTATTACACTCCTGTTACATCTGCAGCTTCAGTAGAACCAATTCCCATCGACACCTTGACCATGCTCACACTTAACTCCAGCCTCGAAGCACAGACCTATAGTGTCATAATCACTGATCCCGCCCAGTATAATCTCAACAGTTCGCTTTACGTCGATTCCGGTTCGGGTGGTATGTTCAGTGGACCCAGTCTCTACATCCGACTCCTTGGAGCATATACCCAGTATATGCCTCATCTCAATCAAGATATTGATGGAATGAGCCAAATCTTCTCAGATAATTGGTGGTGGATGACAACAGGCCAATCCGACACCAGTTATGCTGAATTTCTAGTAATCCAGCCTGGACGATTAGTCCTTGAATTTGATTTTCAATTGGATGATCCCACCGACCAGGTCAGCATCAACTTCACGATAAGCCAGCTCTATGATCTCAGTTCAGCATCTAGTTCCGATTGGGACCAGGTCATAACGACAACTTGGTCAACAGATGATTCTTGGGCCGCATCAACTTTCAACCTGCCCCAAGATGGTCTCTACAACATCTCATACTACAGTGAAATGGATTACATGACCACCGCAAGTTGGGGTGGAAACCCGTCCTTCCAACCCTTCGTGGGCGTGGAATACATCGATGGAACCTATGGTGAATATGCGGTATGGGACAGTTTTAACCCGACCTTCAATATTCCCGGAGGCGCTGGTTCTGGCACCATAAATTGGACTTACATAGACATGTACAGTCTCCTACCTGATGACTATTTTCTACTTGGTGAAGTTGGAACGTTCGAGTATCTCAATGGCAGGACAATCATCTTCGAAATGACCCTCACTCGAATTGATTTGCCGATACTTGACATCAACCAATCGGTCGATCTCAGTTTCGAAGATACACCATCAGGAAGTTATACTTACCTTGGAATTCGAGCACCACAGATGTATACGTATGGCATGTACTTCGACAATCATGTAGGTGCAAACTGGAGTGTTGAATGTAGAGATGTATTCTCTGGTTTTCTACCGCCTGGTTATGGCTATTATGAAGACCCTAACTCATACACTGTCGAAGAATTACGATTCGAAGATGCTTTTGTCTTCGCGATGCCGGTGATGGCATCAACACCCACCTCTTCCATACTTGGAAATCAATACCTAGAGATTGATCAATTGGGTGGAACAGAGGTTGCTTATCTAAATGGATCAGCCCAATTTGCAACAGTGACATCCGGTACCTATCAAAGCGTCCACGATACATTCTACATCCAAGTGGTTGGATCGCCCTATGGAGGTCCACCCACTACAGAATTCAATGTCACATTCCATTTCGAAGCTTACAATATCCCAGTTCTCCCCTCCGTGGCCACTTCATTTGCTGTCAACCAAACTGTTGGTCCCTTCTATCAGGCATATGCAATCCCGGTTATCAGTGGATTTGAATATGACCTATCCGCATGGGCCTCTGATTACAACACATCAGGGGTGATAGGAATCTTCATGGCACCAGTTTCTCAGTTTTACTTAGATTGGCAATGGAGTGGAATGATTCCACTCTATGAAACCACACCCCTCGGAGGCATTCCAATGCAAGTGACCAATATCAATGAAACTGCCGGACTCCGATTCGCTGCTGTACGAACAACTACGCTCTATGTGGGTATCATGGGGATATCCATGGGTGGACCCCCGCCCAGTGATACAACTGAAGTAACAGTTAACATGACGGTTAGTCTACCTCTACCTTATGCTATGGGCTCTGTGGTTACAGAAACTCTTGAGGGAACGGATTGGCGAGTCTATACTGTCAACATTGCTGCAGGTACCAGTTATCGTCTTAGTGTCTCATTGGATGCTTCAGGAACCTATGCCTATTGTTCGCTCTTTGATGGACTTGGGTATACGCCCTTCGATGCCATGATGTTTACTCTCTGGGTCGAAACGTATAGTGATTTCCTAAACTCGTCCATCACCTATCAAGCTGTGACGAGTGGAACCATGACCATCATTCTGGCAGGTCGTGGGCTAGTGTCCTTTAGTCTTGTTGCCGTCGGTGAAGCCCCAGGATCTTTCATGCTTGGGTTAATAATCGGTCTTATCTTCTTCATCGCCGGTGTCATCATCGTCTATGTCGTCATGCGCCGACGATACTAAGATCACCAATAAACCGGGCTAGCGAATGTGATATATTCGTTGTCCGGTTCTTTCTTCTTTTTTTTAATTCTTGGCAACCTGACTAGGCTTGGGTGCAAGAATCTTCTGTTGACGTTTTTCGATTTTCCAGAAGAAACCGGCGTACAGAACAGTTGCGGCCGAATAACTGGTCAAAGTAAACCAAAAGGGAATCAGATACAATCCTTGATCAAAGAGCGGGCCGGTCACGAGGGTGCTGAATGCCCAAGGGAAGTTCCATCCGAAGCTGGAAATCGCACTCATCTGTGGACGATATGCTTCTGGTGTTAGTTCCATTCGTAAAGTACGGTCAACGGGACCACTCGCATTCATGAGGACAACTCGGAAAACGTAGCTGGCAATGGCTACATATGGATTAATAATTGTAGCAATGAAGAACAGGAAGGGAAGGGAAAGACTTTGTGTGACCAGAACGGTTTTGACTTTACCAATTCGTGTTGACAGTACAGGGGAGAGGAAGACGCCCGCAGCAACAGAAAGTGAGCCAAAACCCTGAACCAAACCGACCATGAATGTGGGCAGATTATAGAATTCCCAGAAGAAAATGTTCAGGTACGGGATTACGAATCCTGCGCCAAGGCCAATGAAGGCGTTCACGATACCGAATTTAAGGAGGAGTTTGCGAACATCTTTCTTCGCCACAGGTTCTACTTCTCCCTCAGTAATTTTCATATCAAGAGATTCGGGATAATCCATTTCTCGCACTAGTATAATGGGAATGATGGCCAGAGTGAGTGGGAGTACCTGGATGATAAGAGCCATCTGAAAGGTGATAGCACTATCCAATGGAAATCCGAAGTAAATGGCAAAGAGACCCGGAAGAAATCCCGCGAGAGTGTTTGCGAAGAATGAGCTGAGAATCGTTACAGATTGAGAGGCACCGAAGAGGTGAGTTCGTTCATATGAAGTACTACATTTGGTCATAAAGGGTCCAAGGGCTACATTGAGCATGGCAGCCCCGAGTCCGCTGAGCATGGAGGTCATATACAGGACTGGAGGAAGGGGAAATAACACCTGGTTTAAAGACGCGATGAGTGAAATAAGTGCGGCTAAGATGAGTGAGTGTTTGGTTCCAACCCGTGAGACGAAGGCACCCATAACAAGGGAACAGAGGGCCATCGTAAACGCGTTGATTGACATTAAGCCGCCAATGAACGCGTTGCTATATCCTAGGCTAATGAGATAGAGGTTGAAGAGGGTCTGTGCAATCCCCCAACCAAAAGCACGAAGCACGTTACTAACAATGAGCTTTTGCGCATTAGGAGTGAACTGGCGCATGCGATGCCAATAGCCTGTGGCTTCCTCTCGAAGCAAATTGCTCACAAGATTCTCCTCTTGCAGTCAGGCACCATGTTTGGTATCTATTTTAACCTGCTGTCTGTTGGAAAAAGGGACGTCTCACAAATCGTATTCCCGAAACACTTCACGCTGAATCAAGTATCGAAGGATCTCGGCAGTTCCGCCACCGATAGTCATTAACCGTGCATCTCGAAGGAACCGTTCAACCGGGCGTTGTTTAGTATAACCAATCCCGCCTAACACTTGAAGGGACTCGGTGGCAGTTTCAATGGCTTTTTCACACGCATAGAGTTTGGCAATGGCTGCATCTTTCGTGGCGGGTTTTCCTGCATCAATCATACGAGCAGCTTTGAAGGTTAATAACCGCGCTGCTTCAAGTTTCATGGCCATATCAGCAATCTTGAAACTTATCCCTTCAAATTCCCGAATCTTCCGTCGAAATTGTACGCGGTGGTTGCTATAGTGCACAGCTTCTTCCATAGCCGCACGAGCAACACCGTTCATTTCTGCTGCAAGAATGGTACGCTCAGCATCTAATCCAGCCATGACAACCCGGAATCCTCCATCTAATTCACCAAGGATGTGTTCTTCGGAAACCTCTACATCGTTTAAGGCTAGTCGGCCCACATGCGCTCCATGCATCCCCATGAGCTCATATTCTTCTACAACTTCAAAGCCCTTGGATTTCGTTTCAACAATAAACGCAGTCATGCCTTGCTTGGCTTTTACCTTGGGATCTGTTACAGTATAACAGAGTAGATAGTCAGCATTTGGGCCATTGGTGATAAATCGTTTTTCACCATTAATGACGAATTTTTCACCTCGTTTTTCTGCACGGGTCTCAGTCCCTGCCACGTCGCTCCCTACGTTCGGTTCAGTAATCCCGAGGGCGCCGATTTTTTTTCCTTGTGCAACGGGGGTGAGGAATTTCTTTTTCTGCTCCGCTGTTCCAAATTCAAAGACAGGGTGCGCGAATAGAATACAAGATGCTACCCGTGCCATATCAAAACCTGCATGTACAGCACAGATCTCTTCGGTGACAAGGACTTCATACATCAGGCCCTTACCGATTCCTCCATACTTTGGTGGGTAGCGAGCTCCTAGGTATCCGGCTTTTCCAAATTTCCGAATTATGTCCCAAGCCTCAACTTTCCCCTTTTCAATCTCCTCCGCAACTGGAGCTAGATTCTTCCGTACAAACTCTTTGGCTTCAGCTTGGAATTTCAGCTCATCTTCAGATAAAAACGACATCTCTGTCACAATCAACACACCACAGACGATTCCAAAGTTGAAAAAACAATAGACGCTTGTTTTTTAAAGTACTTCGCCACGCACGAAAAACAAACCATTCTCACAATGTGAAGCTATTTTTTACGTCGCGATTTATGGAGTGCAGTGACCGCCTGTTCGCGGGTTTGTCGTTTGATTTCCTCTATCTGATCAATAGCAGGGAGAATTGTATCAACTAAATCGCTCTTAGCTTGTATCCCCTCATGAGTAAGAAATGCCACTGCTTCGCTTCGGCTCTTAAAAATCTCAAGTGCGATTAGAGCATCTACAATCCGTAGATCACTATCCCATAACCGTGTCATAACAATATTGTCTCGACGCTTGGCCTCTGGGAGGTCTCCCTTCATGAAGAGTGTTTTGAGTTCATCCATCACCTCTTGTTTCAAGGCAGGTGTCATTTCGAGATCGTCGGATAACACAGAAGCAGGTGATGATTTGCGTTTCGATTTTGATTTCGATTTAGATGAGGAGGTCATAGCGTTCCCCTATAGTAGAAATGATTCAAACATTGCATTTTAGCGTTACGCCTCACTATCTTTATGCGTTACATTTCTGCACTTTGAGAGGAAGGTTCGTGACAGGGGCAAGCTTAAATACGAGGTAAAATACCCCTACACGCCTTAACACTGTTAAGGTGTTGAATGCCGGAGGCGCATTGGAATGCCAGAAAAAACCGAAACCACTGATGTAGAAATCCACCATCGGATTGATGCACGGGGGCTATATTGTCCAATTCCTGTCTATAAGACTCGCCAAGCTGTTCTAGAAGCGAAATCCAAAGAAGTAGTAGAAGTTCTAGCTGATGATCCAGCCTCTGAAGAAGATATTACACGATGGGCGAAACGAACTGGCAATACAGTTCTGAAAATCGAACACTGCGATGATTACTTGCGGTTCCTGATTCAAAAAACTGAAGGGTGAAGAATCATGGCAAAGAAAATATTGTATGTTGTAGTTAGCGGGACCGATACCCCAGAACGTCTTTATGCCCCATTTGTCCTTGCCACAACGGCTCGACACATGGACATTGACGCAACGATATACTTCGTAGTCAAAGGCGTCACAGTCATGAAGAAAGGCGAAGCAGAAAAAATCAAAATGGGTGGCTTCCCGCCATTAAAAGAAGTAATTGACCAAGCTATTGAAGCTGGGGTCAAACTTGCAGCCTGCGACCAATCAACCCAAGTGCTGGGAATTGATCGTGGCGGATATGTTGAAGAATGTGGCGTTGTTGGCGCTGCAACATTAAATGATTTAGCCTTAGAAGCGGATGCAATCCTCACCTTCTAGCGGAAATGGACTGCGAAATAGGGAGAGACGGGTACAATGGCCAAACAAACTAATTTCAACCACAGTGCTGGTGTTCCTGTCGACGAACGGGTCATTCAAAGTATGAAACCCTATTTGCGCACCTACTATGGAAATCCATCCTCCGTGCATACTGCAGGCCAACAATCGGCAAAGGCAATTGCAAACGCTCGCGTACAAGTAGGTCAACTCATTGGTGCGGATTCCAAGGATAGAATCCTGTTCACCAGTAGTGCAACAGAAGCTAACAATCTAGCCTTACAGGGATTTGCCCATCGACACCGACGGAAAGGCAATCACCTAATAATCTCTCAGATGGAGCATCTCAGCATCATCAATACATCAAAATTTCTCAGCAAGCAGGGCTTTGAATACACCCAAGTCCCCGTAGATAAATTGGGAGTTGTTGATACCAAAGCCCTCAAAGACAGCATAACCGACCAGACCATTCTGATTTCAATTCAGCATGCAAACAATGAAGTCGGCACAATCCAACCCATCGAAAACATCGCAAAAATTGCAAATGCTGCTCAAGTACCTTTGCACGTTGATGCCGTTGCCAGTGTGGGTCAAGTGCCAATCAATGTCTCTGACCTCGGCATTGCCTTACTGACCTTGTCCTCAAACGACCTTTATGGACCAAAAGGTGTCGGAGCTTTGTACGCAAAGAAAGGCGTCGCCCTCCAACCCATCTTACTTGGCGGAGGTCAGGAGTATGGAATCCGATCAGGATCTGAAAATGTTCCTGGTATTGTTGGAATGGGTAAAGCTGCAGAAATTGCAATGCACGATTTACCCCAGTATGCTAATCACCTTACGGATCTCCGTGACATTTTAATTAAAGGGGTCCTCAACAAGGTCGAGGAAGCTTACCTGAATGGACATCCAACCCAACGCCTCCCAAATAATGCTAATATTCGGTTCAGTTACATCGAAGGCGAAGCGATTACACTCCACCTCAGCTTTCAAGGATTCCTAGTTGCGACAAGCTCCGCTTGCACGTCAAAAACACTTGCACCCTCTCACTGCCTACTGAGCATGGGCGTTTCTGAAGCAGAAGCTCATGGCGCGCTGCAACTCACGCTAGGACGTGAAAACACCCAAGCACAAGTCGACCGATTTGTCAAAGTACTCCCACCAATTATCGAAAAACTACGGGCAATGTCACCCCTCTCAAAAGATGTCCCCTATGATCTCTTCGAAGATGAAGAACCCGATCATCACCATCATTAAGTACCATGAAAGGAGATGAAGAATACATGTACAGTGAAAAAGTTGTAGACCATTTCACCAACCCTCGTAACATGGGCGAAATGGAAGATGCCCATGCCGTCGGAAAAGTCGGAAATCCAACGTGTGGCGACCTTATCTGGATTTACATCAAAGTCAAAGATGATATCATCACAGATATCACCTTCAAAACTTTCGGATGCGCCGCAGCCATTGCTACATCAAGCATGGTGACAGAACTCACCAAAGGCAAAACACTCAAAGAAGCCTACCAGATTACACGAAACGATGTCGCAGAAAACCTCGAAGGCCTGCCACCCATCAAGATGCACTGCTCAAATCTAGCGGCTGATGGTCTACATAAAGCCATAGACGATTACCTGCAAAAAACTGGACGCACCATTGATGATCTCTAGGCCTTCAAAGTCATTCCTCTGAGGCAGTTGTGAGTTTCTCAATGATTTCTTTGAAGGTGTCGGACGAGAGGGCACCTTTGATGAGATAATCTTTGGCTCCCATGTCCATTACTTCTTGTACGGTCTCATCATCATCAATGGCAGTTAAGGCAACGATTGCCACCTTTGGATATTCAGCTGCTACTTGGCGGATGAGTTCGGTTCCACTGATTTTAGGCAGAACCAAATCGACAAAGAAGATGTCAGGAGGATTTGCTTTGAGTTTATCCAGGGCTTCTTTTCCGTCAATGGCAGTTTCTATATCATAGTCACGGAGAAGCAACTGGGCTGCCCGTAGAAAGGTTTCGGAGTCATCTGCTAACAGGATTTTAACTTTAGGCGATTTCTTGGAAGCCAATGTGTGGTTTACCCTCCACAAGGTGTGTGTAAATACAGTACTGAGGAGTCGGGGGGTTAATGCCATGGAATACTGTGACTCCCTCTTTGACTGCTAATTTAACGTGAATATCTGCCAGGTCCGCAAGATATTGGTTAATAACCGGGGTACTGCTATACCCGATTGTTACGGCTAAATTGCTCTCGGTGGCCGTATCGTTGGCTATTCGTGTCGCCCAACGAGGAAGATCTGTCGGCCCGAGCCACGAATGTAACCAACCAAATCCCACGACGCTCAGAAGGTCCTTACAACCCTGATTCCGAAGTTCTTCTAATACCATACTCCAAGCATTTTCAAGGTCGGAACTCTCACGAAACGCGACCGTCTTATAATAGGGTTCGCCCAGTTCTCCAGTTGCACTAGAGACGCCGAGGCTTGTCGCGGCGCTGGCGAAGAGGCGAAGCCGTGTGTTCAGTTGATCGACAAACCCATATCGTAATGCTGCGGCTTTGAGTCGGCGAAAGCTTAGTTTGTTTGGTGGGACAATAACCACTCCGCTGTCCTGTCGTAAAAAGTTGGCAACCATATTAAGGACTAGACTGTTCACTGCTTCGTTGGAGACTCCTTCTGATACGTCGAGGAAAAAGGTGCTCCCTCTTCGGAAACCACCAAAGATATCGTCCAGTGCCTTTATTCCTGAGGAAAATCGTCCACCGGAGTGGGGAATGACTTCAAAATCGGAAACACGAACGGCTTGTTCTGCATCGTAGGAGTGCAAGATTGAGAAACGGTTGCCCCGAAGTGAAAATCCGCGCATCGGTTGATCGATGGTGGTTCCTCGCAACTTAATCAAGCGTATGCTTCGCCACATTCGACCCGCTGTGAGTTCTTTGGTAACACAGACAATACCATCAACAATATGATCTAAGGGGGATTCATCAATTCCTTCAACAATTAGTATGATTTTTCCACAAAGGATGCGGCCTAGATTTGTAAGGGCACTTGTTAGTCGTTGTGGATCTGCTTGGGCGGCTTCGATGATTGCATCAAAGGAGTCAATTACGCACACTGGTGAGGTTAAATCCCTTAGTCGGTCATTCACGGCACTGATGAAGGTCAACTCATCGGAATATACCATCCGTGTGTCAGCAGGTTCTCCACACTCAATCGTGGATTCGGGAACCCCCATCAATGAAGGTGTGGCATCGACAATTTGATTCTCTGGTAAAAACTCAAAGGCCCAAGGAAACTGTGATTTCAAATTCGTGCTTGCCACACGGGATGAGAGATAGATAAAGTTTTCAACACTAAATTTCTCTGGAACCGCTTCGTTGAGCTGATTCAGAAGGGACAGAGCAAAAGTAGATTTACCGGTTCCGGACCTTCCTTTGACAAGTAGTGTCTGGCCTTGATCTTGTTTCAAGAATTCAATGAGTTCAGATGGGAGGGTCACGGATATTGGCACCTTTATTCGATTTTTTAAACGGATGAGAGTGTGTGTTCTAAGAGATGTTTGGAAATTGTCTGAAACAGCTCTCGGACATTTGTTCCGTCTTTTGCTGAGGTTTCAGAATATCCAAGCATGTTGAGTTTCTTCTTGATCTTCTCGACTTCAGCAGGTTTTACAACGCGGTCTTCTTTCAGATCTACTTTATTTCCGACAAGGTATAGAAGAACTTCTGGCGCACCCTGCTTGACATCCTTTACCCATTCTTTGACACATTCCAAGGTGTCTTTTCGGGTTAAATCAAAGACCACAATGGCGAAATCAGTTCCGAAGAGATACTGTACACGAACGCGTCTGAAGGAAGTTTGCCCTGCTAAACCCCAAACTTGAAGTGAAATATCAGAGCCATTAACAGATGTTTTAAATGTGGAGATTGCAGCTCCGAGGGTTGCTTTATAGCCTTCATCAAACGAGTCGGTCATATACCGCTTGATGAGTGAGGTTTTGCCTACTGCGTAGTCTCCAATCATGGAAACTTTGAACATATATTGGCTACTTTTTTGCTTCATTCTGCGTAGTCACCAAACCCAATTGGTTTATCCCTCAAGCGGCTATAGTCTTGTGATGAGATTTAAGCTCGACGGTTTGTATTCCTCTTTATTCTCCTGGTTTTTGGTTATTGAATGGGTGGTAAATCGGAGACCTGAATCCCTTTTTCACCAATCATGAGTAGGAGTGGATTCATCTGATGGCTTGTTCCTCGCATTTTTCCGATTTCGATGGTTCTGATACGGACTTGCCCTTGACTCATGAGTTTCATCATGACGACGCCGTCCATGAGAAATCCTTCGACGTCAAACCGTCCAACACTGTCTTCAGATGGACTCTCTACAGCAACCAAACAGGTTGCTTGGCTCATCCGAAGGGAGCGCACCATGTTGAGCAGGTCGTGACGAATTCGGAATAGGTCCTTGTGTTGTAGAGTTAGCGTGGAAATCGAGTCGATTGCTACGCGTTTAGCTTTGACGCGTCGAATTTCGCGATGAATGAGTGATAATAACGATTCCATAGAGAATTCTTCACGGCCCAAAACTGGATGCTCAGGTTTCAAAACAACCCGCTCATTTTGAATCATTGGTGAAGCATCAACCAGCGCAATCAAGCCCTTGTCCATGAGATCTTGGAGATCCCAACCAAACTGCTTCATATTGCGAATTGTCGATGCAACTGATTCTTCCATTGACACGAGAACGCCGGGTTCCTTGAACTCGGTTGCGCCTTTGATAAGAAACTGATTCATCAGAATTGATTTTCCAGTTCCTGGACCGCCACTGACCAAGATTACTGCGCCTTTAGGAAAGCCGCCGTGCAATGCATCATCTAAACCTGGTATACCTGATTTTGTCTTTTCAGCCACGCTAATCCCCCGATTAGATGGTCTCCTTATATTCAAGTCCTATTTGGTGATTTAAGAGGTTTGCGTATCTTCTCAAAGTATTGGTAAACAACTACAGACTTCCCAAAGGCTTCTGCATTAAAAGTCGGTTTTGTTTTAGGGTCGAAAAATCTCTTTCTCTTGATAAAGGTAACCAATTTTTTTCATCTGCTTCTTTCTTGAAGCAAATACCGAAGTCCAAGACTAAGAAAGAAAAACCCAATTGGTGCGGTAATTAGAAGGCAACCCCAGACAAATTGCACCTGAGACGCGGGACTCGGATATGAAGAAACGTGAATCGCATAAGCAAGTGCCGTCATCGTAAATAGACCTCCAATAGCACAGAATATTGGACCTTTATACTGCTGAAAACGCGAGTTCTCAACACTATTTGACATGAAAAACCACTCCACTTGTGCTAACAGCTTATCAGCTATTATATTTATATGTGCATTCACTCGTTTTTTTTATTGCTCTTTCTATTTTTAAAGGAAATTAAAGAAACTTTAGGATAACCAAAAAGCGTTTCAATTTCTTCAAGCGCCCCAAAACCTTTTTTCCTCTCTAAGAGAGCTAGAATAAGAACTTGGTTCCCCGCAACGAATCCTAAGTTGCTGGGGAAAAGACCGAGGGGGCTATCGTGCTTCTCGATCCAATACTGCAGGGAGGAC
>JAEOSV010000008.1 GCA_016840185.1 Candidatus Hermodarchaeota archaeon
CACGCTCCACCGTGATGAGCCGTTTTTTCAGCAAGCCGAAGACGATCATGGTGAAGACCCGATTCAAGGGGACTTCGTTGAGGACGGCGGATTCGACGACGGTGAGACCGCGGCGGACGCCCAGGGCTTCGACTTTGACAGAGGGGGGGAGGTAGCCGCGTTTGACCAGGCGGCGGGCGGCACTGCCGGCGGTGGCGCTGCGGACAACGCCGCAGCAGCAGGCACCAAATATGATGATGAACACGGCGGCATAGAGGAGGAGTTCGCCGTATTCTTCGATGAAGGCCCAGAGGTTGAATCCGTTGGTGGGGCCGGTGGTGGTGTAGTAGGTGGTGATGTAGGATTCGTCGTAGGGGAAGCTAATGCCATGGATGAGGCTTTGTGGGTTGGAGGGGCTGGTGTATTCCCAGGCGTAAACCAGACTGGTGTTGGTCCAGTAGTAGCTGGTGGGGGCGGTGTAATGGTATTTGGCTAAGGTGCCGTTGTTGAAGCCATCAGGGAAATGGAGGTGACAGGCCAGGTAATCGGTACCACGGCTGTACGGTGGCTCATACCAGGTGGCAATGAATTCGTAGCCCACATAACCCGGGGTTGCAGGATCGGTGTCCAGATAGATCATCTGGGGTTGGTTCCCCCACACGAGGAGAGTACCCTCCTCGCCATTGCCGGGTCGCAGGGCTTCGGGGACAAAGATTTCGATTCCGATTGCGACTTCTGTTGAGCGGTCGATATCGGTGAGTTGGACGTAGGGTGCGCCTTCCAGAGACCAATAGGCTTCGAAGCTTCCCAAGACATAGTAGGGATTGGGCAATCCGATATCGATGTATTCAAACGTGGTCCCATAATTTTCAAACGTAATGGAGTAGTTGATGATGACTGAGGCATCCATTTGGGGATAGACGTGCACCGTCAGGTTGAGGACACGAAAATCATAGTTGACAGGAGTCAACCGATGTGACGTGGTCACACCGTTGGGTGTGGTGGGAGTTGAGGGCCCGTGAATGAGGGCGAGTGGGCTGGTGAGGGTGATGAAGAGACCCACTAAAAGTGCGAGGGGAAGGATTTTGATTCGTGTCAATTGTTAGGCACGTCCTGTCATGAATCTTTATTATTTGTTGATTGTTGGTTAATGTCGTTCAAGAGCTTTTGGGCGGCATCGGTATCAGTGCTCATGAGCTCATCAAGGAGTGATTCGTCGAAATCTTCATTGGTGGCTTCGAGGATTACTCGACCCCAATAGCCACATCTAAGACACCGGTATTTTGGAGGAGAAATGCCCATGGCACCACCGATATCATACCATGTTTCCTGACCACGGATATTGGGGGATTTGCATTTCGGGCAAATCTGAATTCGTACAATTTTCCCTTCTTTTTTCAAATCATCGAGTACTTGGGTGAGCTGTTTGACAATTTCTTCACTTGACAGTGGCTCAGCCGGAGGATTTGAGGGTTTAGGGGCCATTTACGTATTCAGCTCAGTCAGGGTCCTCATGGGGAAAGTCTGTGTTGTCTTGGGTAGGGCTAGGTAAAGACAGGCTTTTTTGCTTTCGGACTGGGGCTACCATTTGACATCTTCGACGAGTTGGGAGATCTTGCTACAGTAGGGGCAAGTCAGGATGACAGCCCCGATTCGTGGATCGTAGGCAAGATTGTCACGGCTGGGCGTGCCACTACAATGGGGGCATTTTACTTGGCTAACGTCAAAGTCTCGTGGGAGATCTACTTGTGCTTGAACCACAACCGTTTGTGGTTGCCGTTGCCCGATATACCCTAGGATTATTGCCACGACAATCATTATCCCTGCAGCGCCAAGGAGCATAAGGGCGGTCGTTTGGTTCGCGACGAGGTCACCGACGGTTGCAATGAGGAACATGAATCCAAAGAAGCCTGCAATAATTGCGAATATACCGAAGAGAATTGCAATACAGGTAAACGCTCTCATATGAGAGAGTTTGATAGTTTTCACCTTTTATCCTTTCGTGTCTGATAGTTTCTTCAGAAATGCCCAGGTTTCTACGGATTGCATGAGTGTTAATGGGGTTCTGGGACGAGGGCTTTAATAGGAGCAAAATCGAGGGTGTATAGGTTGTGCCCACTATGGTTAAACTGCAAGTTGCGTTGGATTTTGAGAATCTCAATGATGCATTAAGGATGGCAGAACAGGTTGCGCCATTTGTAGACATCATGGAGGTGGGAACACCGTTGATTAAAGCAGAAGGTATTGGCGCCGTGAAGGCCATCAAAAAGGCGTTTCCGGATAAAGCGATTTGTGCAGATCTCAAAACAGCGGATGCTGGATATTTAGAGGTGCGTATGGCGGCACAGGCTTCTGCAAACATTGTTACTGTTCTTGCCGATGCCTATAACGAAACCCTCACCGGAGCATTGAAGGCCGCTCATGAATTTGGCGTGGAAGTGATGGCTGATTTAATTGTGTCACGAATTCCGGTCAGCCGATTAGCGGATATTCTGGGGCTTTCCTACAAAGGGACGGAGATTCACTACGCGTGTGTTCACAGTGGATTGGACCGTAGGGCAGCTAGGCGTGCCCCGTTATCTGAGTTAGACCAAGTTGCACGATTACGAGGACATCCCTGCCTCGCCGTAGCCGGTGGAATTAGGGTGGCAGATCTACCTCAGGTATTAACCTATCCAGTAGAGATTGTGATTGCGGGAGGCGGCATCACAAAGGCAAAGAATCCTGCTCGGGCTGCACAAGCATTTCAAAGAAAAATTCAGCAATTGGCCTCCGTGAAATGAGGAGCGGTATTCAATTTTCGGGGTTTTCAAGTTCTTTATCGATCCAGGCGAACTTGCGTTGGAGGGTGGTTGAGTAGAAGTCCTTCCAGTCAAAATCGACTTGGCTTCCCCAATCACGGTATATCCGTGGATCAATGTAGGACTTGAGACTGGTTCCTAAATTCCAGGTTCGGGTTTTCTTGGTAATGTCAACCTGCGCATTGAGTTTATCTTTAGATTCTTTTGCCCGGGCAAGGCGTTCTTTCGCAGTTTCTACACTTCGTCGTGCGGTGGTGATTGAAGATGAATAGGGACGATTCTTTCCACGTGGAATGGGCTGCCCCTTTGCTTTTAGTTGGGCTAGTTTTTCCAGTTGTTTGCCTTCAAGCTCCTTCAACCGTAATTGTCGGGCTTCAAGATTTTGTTTAGCCTTGGTTATTCGTTCATTGGCTATCTTCTTCCGTTCTCGGAAGCGTTGTAAGCGCTTGTTCCAGCCTTGGGGTACCTGCTTTGTATGGTTGCAGACGATTGCCGCTTCGAGATTCGCACGCTTGGCGACGTTTTTCTTAACCCAGTTCGGGTCGTCAGGTTTTACACGTGACCGGCTCAGTGAGGTGCGGACGGTGCTGCTGGCATGATAGGTCCGGAAGACTTTGGCTGTCAGTCCGGGCATTATCTCCGAAAGATAAGCGTTGACGTTGCGACTCTTAACATCCGGAAAGATTTGAGGACGATCCCGACTCGGATGTCCACGTCGTTGCCGGTTGCTTTGGGTGGGAGCTCGAGCATTGTCAATCAGAGCCTGAAGTTCTTCGACAACCTCCACGGGGAGTTTAACGGTTTTATGCCAGGGTACTGAGTCTTTACCCAGAAATCGGAACTCAACTTCACCATCCGATTTGATAGTAACATGTTCCGGTCGGAGAGTGGTGGCACCCACAGTATCTGCTTCATCAGGATCTTTTTCATCTCCTACTCGTAAGCTTAGTACATCAATGAGATAACAGGCTGTGGCGATTTCTCGGCGTCGGGCTTTATTCGAATTCATGTCATCTTGGATTGCCCGACGTACACTTTTGATACGCTTGGTTAACTGTTGGGCCATCGCAAATTTCTGTGCTTCTCGATCCTGCTTAATTGAAGCAGTGTCCGATACCCAGACGTATTTGACTTTTCCTGAAAGCTTGTCTTCCCATCGAGCA
This sequence comes from Candidatus Hermodarchaeota archaeon, assembly GCA_016840185.1. The sequence continues at coordinate 3,944 of JAEOSV010000008.1, forward strand.
ACCCAGAGACTATCAGATTGCCAGATACGCCCACCCCAATTACCCTCGGGTGTGGGAGCGTCGGGACTCAGATTCAGAGTGATATCCTTTTGAAGTGGTCCCGGTTTCCATCGTCCCCGTAAAGGATGTTTACCCCGCCCCATGAAAATGCAGCTTGGTTCAGCGGTCCAATTCGCGATTTCAACTTGCTCATCATCGATAGCCGCATACCCGTATTGTTCACGAAGGGCTTCACGGATTGCTTTCCGCTCTGCGGCAAGGGCTTTGCGTTCTTCTTTTGTCAAAGCTTCTTTTTCTGCTTGTTCACGTTCTCGGCGTGCAATACCTTCCCGAAAGAAATGGTCCAAGTAAACTTCTTTAGGCTTCAGAACCGGTTTGATGCTCAAAGCTTTGCTGAAGTCCTTCAAGAAATTCCGGACAAAGACTTGGTCCTCCCAGTAACCAAGATGGCGTTTCGCAACAAACGCCATAGCCATTTGTTCCTGTAGGGCATCAAGTTCAACCTCTTCACCACGAATGGTAAGCACCATACCAGTGGGAGCAAGAAGCTCGGCGACCCGAATACCCTTGTGAAGCAGCCGTTTCATGAAAGATTAGCCTCGATATCTCGTTTCTGCGCCTTCAATACAATTTGAGATTTTAAGCGTTTGGGGGATACAACCAATCCAATGTAATAACGCTATTTGGTTCAGTTTCTGTCAATTTGATAGCTTATCCACTCTTTTTTTAGTGCTTTGAGTGTGTAATTCTGTCGAGAGTGTTATTCAGCCCCTTCCGGGACTTCAATGAAGTATTGTTCAACAAAACTGAAGATCGCGTTCCCAAGGAGGCAACCAGCTAAACCGAGTAATCCTCCAATGAGTAC
>JAEOSV010000075.1 GCA_016840185.1 Candidatus Hermodarchaeota archaeon
AGAATATCCATTTTCCTCTAGATATTGAAATGTAGCTTTTGTAGGTTGTACAAGACGTGTAACACCAGCTTGAATTGCCAGTTGTTCCATTTCGCGTCGAATAACACCCCGTGGTCGCATACAGCCCAGCGCAATTTCAGTTTGAGGGAAAAGAAGTCTTGTGATTGCACACATTCTAGCGACGTCGATTGATTGGGGAGGTGGACAATCTGCCATAGGTGTTCCTTGAGTTGGCATCAGTGCAATAATGACAATAAGCTTGGGTTCAATATTGGATTTAATGAGTTTGAGAGCATTCAACTCACCAACTAGATTTCCAGAATGAAGGCCCACACAGATATGCGGGGCAGTCGGAAGACCAGTTTTTTCAAGTGCTTTGAGAGTGGAGGAATAGTCTTTCGTTGTCCGTTTCGTTAGACCGTAAACTGCCTGGATTGTAGCGTTATTCCCTACAACATCGAGTGAAACACAATCAATTCCTGTTTTAGAGAGGTTTTGTGCTTGTGAATCTGAGAGAAATCCAGTGTGCACATTTAGAAATAGATCCGTGGATTCTTTGATTTCGGTGAGGACTGAAAAGAAAGGAGCAAGAGGAATTACTCCGGTGTCATCACAACCACCACTAATGAGACACCCCATACTATTTTGTTGAGCTAAATTTTGACAAAATTTGAGTAATTCTTGAGGAGTTGTAACACTGTGCATTTGTTGCAAATATCGACCGGCACAGTGCTGACAATGGAGTTTGCAACGCGTTCCGGTGACAGAAACGGAAGGGAAATGGTCACCTGGTTGAAATATCGTAATCTGTCGATTGAAGGTTTTTTCGGTTAAAATTCTAGCTTGTACAAAGAGTTGGTTAAGTTCAGTAGAAGGAGCAGTAAACCAGTTCTGAAAGACTTTATTTTCTATCTTCGTGGAGCTCATTTCTTCAGCCCCCGCTGAAGTGTCCAGTCAGATGTTTCATACCACGTTTCAGCAATTTGCTGAGCAGATTGGAGTTCAGCGTCAGTAAGACCTTCCTCATAAAATCTAGCAGGTAATGCACCTGAGAGTCCTTCAATTAATGCTTCCTCTATTTGACCAAAAGACGGAAGCGTGCCAAGTTCTTGTTGCAAAGAGGTTAGACTCTCTGCAGCTTTCTTCACAACACTGGCATCAGCTTTCTGTTTGTTGACCTTAAGGAAGGTGAACATTTTGTTAACGTCTACCATCCGTAAAACCGTACCATGTTGAAGCAATGTGTTACCCCGTCGAGATTGGGCATTGCCAGAAATCTTTCGTTTTTTCACAAATAGGTTGGGGCAAAAGTTTTCGGATCCAGAGGAAAATTTAGCACTAACACCAAGTCGATTAAGTCCAGCGAGTAATCCTTGACAAAGATGTTGATAGGTTTCAATTACATCAGAAGGTAATTGTGTGTTATCGGTTCGACAGATGATGCTGTAGGTTAGTTCACCTTCAAAATCATGATACACCGCTCCACCACTGGAAAGACGCCGGACGAGATCGACATTGAGTTTTCGGCATGCGTCAGCATCGACTTCGTCATCAAGATGTTGAAATCGTCCAATTGACACTGCTGAAGGATTCCAGCGGTAAAAGCGAATTGTGTTTGCAGCAGTTTCCTTGTGACATCCATCAAGTAACACATGGTCAATTGCCATGTTTTCATAAGCATTGAAAATCCCCGTTCTGATAAGCCGCCATAATTTTGCCATTCTCTATAGGACTCCTGCCAATTGGTGTTCGATTTCGTTGAGGGCTTCATTGGATGGTGGTATGGGATAGTTGTAAATCGGACCTCCGGGTTGCTCTGTGAAGAAGGGACGATTACATGAAGGACATCCAGTCGTTTGAAAAGCCTTCCCTCGTGCGATTATGTCCTTCAGACGCTCTTTGGATAAACCCAAATTCACGATTTCATGGGATGAATTGAATTTCATTTGGTCAGTGGTGACGAGATGATTGTGAAGCAGGTGATAGGCGAGTTGAACTCGACGATATTGGTTCACTGTGGGTCGTTTCATTTCTGCTAGGGGTGTTCCGTTGATTGGAGTAAAGGGAAATAAGCCAATGTTGATGCCTTTATCAAGGAGCCTTTCAATGAGGTTTACTGATTGGTATTCGGTTTCACCAAAACCGATGATAAGGTGAGTAGTGGTTCGACCAGGTCCAAAGATGGCTCGTGCAGATTCTAATGTTTGGTTGTGTTGGTCCCAGGTGAATGGTCCATTCACCTCTGAACCTTTAATACGATTGAATAGGTTTGGAGTGATTGCATCAAGGGAAATGGCGACTCGGTCAACTCCTAACTCATAGAGAGTTTGGATTTGATCATGACTCAGGGGTGGTAAAGCAATGGATAGGGGAATTTTTGGTAAATGGGTTTTGAAGAGTGTTACAAGTTGGGTTAAATCCTTCATGAGGGTAGGAAAGTGGAGTGTTTGGATACAAAGACGTTCAAATGGGAAAATCATTTCATTTAGAACTTGAATGACTTGAGATAATGGATATGATGGCCAAGTAACCCGGGAGAGTTTATTGGCATTTGCGCTACTTCCGCGTGCTTGGGCACAGAATGCACAATTTGCGGTACAACGAGAGTGGGTGTAGGTCATTGTGTATGCAGTGGTAGGTACGGCGTCTAATTTGCACTGAACGAGCCCGAGGAGTGCTGCAGTTCCAATCGAGAGTCGAATTGTTTTCGTCAAAAGTCTATCCTCATGGATGAGTTATCACGCTGTTTTTTTCATAGAATA
>JAEOSV010000076.1 GCA_016840185.1 Candidatus Hermodarchaeota archaeon
AGACGTATTTGACTTTTCCTGAAAGCTTGTCTTCCCATCGAGCAACCCAGAGACCATCAGATTGCCAGATACGTCCACCCCAATTACCCTCGGGTGTGGGGGCGTCGGGACTCAGATTGAGAGTGATATCCTTTTGAAGAGGTCCCGGTTTCCATCGTCCACGTAAAGGATGTTTACCACGCCCCATGAAAATGCAGCTTGGTTCAGCGGTCCAATTCGCGATTTCAACTTGCTCATCATCGATGGCCGCATATCCGTATTGTTCACGAAGGGCTTCACGAATTGTTTTCCGCTCTGCGGCAAGGGCTTTGCGTTCTTCTTTTGTCAGAGCTTCTTTTTCTGCTTGTTCACGTTCTCGACGTGCAATGCCGTCCCGAAAGAAATGGTCCAAGTCAACTTCTTTAGGCTTCAGAACCGGTTTGATGCCCAAAGCTTTGGTGAAGTCCTTCAAGAAATTCCGAACAAAAACTTGGTCCTCCCAGTAACCAAGATGGCGTTTCGTAACAAACGCCATAGCCATTTGTTCCTGTTGGGCATCAAGTTCAACCTCTTCACCACGAATGGTCAGCACCATACCCGTGGGAGCAGGAAGTTCAGTGACCCGAATGCCGTTGTGAACCAGCTGTTTCATGAAATATTGGCCTCGATATCTCGTTTCTGCGCCTTCAATACAATTTGAGATTTTAAGCGTTTGGGGGATACAACCAACCCAATGTAATAACGCTATTTGGTTCAGTATTCGCCAATTTGATAGCTTATCCACTCTTTTTTGGTGTTTTGAGCACGTAATTGATGTCGAGAGTGTTATTCAGCCCCTTCCGGGACTTCAATGAAGTATTGTTCAACAAAACTGAAGATCGCGTTCCCAAGGAGGCAACCAGCTAAACCGAGTAATCCTCCAATGAGTACGATGATCGCAGCAAGAGCCGCGCCTAAACCTTCCAATCCTGCGATAGCTCCGAAAAGGTCTAAGACAGCAATTCCTCCAAAGGCAAGATGAATTCCCACGAGTATCCCCCAGGCAGTCAGACCGCCAAGGAACCCCACAAGTGCCGCACGGGAGTATCGCCGGACAAAGAACCCCGTAATTGCGGCTGCGAGAATCGCACCAGGCCAGCTAATCAGATAGAGAAGGATGACTGTGAGGACCAAGGTGAGAAGATAGGTTTTGAGAATATTTTGTTGCGCAAAGGCTTCGTAGATTCGTTGTGCTGTTGTCATTTTGTATCACCCCGTTAGTATTAGGATTGATTCTATTCGATAAGGAGACAGAAGGAGATCATCGATGTCAAAGTAGAGATAGTCGAGATGGTAGTCACCGATTAGAAAAAGCTGGAAGAGTTGATCGCTGTAATGACGTGAGAGGGGGTTTCCATTTTGACCACCTGGAATGACGCTTAATGCGTGCAGGGGGTCATTGAGATTGACAATAAGTCGTTCACTTGCTCCACCAGTTGAGGCGCCTTGTTCACGTGCCCACATATTTCCCCCGGAGGGACTTACCGTTACGGCACTTCCATCAGCAGGTAGAGGACCATGGCCGAGTGCGCCACCTACCATATGGGTGTAGACGATGAAGTGGAACTTATCCCAAGTCCATTGGCTGACATCTGTTCCTTCTTCTTCGGTTAACTGGGTCATGGCCGCTTGGAATGAGCGGACTATGATATCGTCGCGAGTTTCTGTTGTAGCGGTTGTGGTATCATTAAACCAGAGAGAATTCGGGTTAAATCGTGTGAGATTTTCGAGTATTACAGGGGATGGCCAAAGCAAGCCTCCACGGTTACTTGGATATTCATCTCCGAAAACGTCTTCCCAATAGAAATTCAACCACGCACGCCAAATGGTTGGTGCTGACCATTCTTTGAGCATTGTATAATTCCAAGTGCGTAGTTGGTCAACAGCGGCAGATAACACTGGATCACTCGTTATTGAAGAGGAAGCATTATCAAACGCATCGATTAGATACGGTACGAAGGCTTCAGCGGCGGTAGATAAAACGTCATTTTGGATGCGTTTCATATCATCAACGGTGATACTATCATCATTCTCGAGCATTTGGATAATGCGTCGTGCACGGTATCCTGGAGCATACCCCTGATGAATATAGTGGGGATAGGCGGTTGGTCCCTGCATTGCTGCTAATTGGTTGGCACTCACTACCCACCCGCGATCAGGATTAAGGGATAGGGGCAAATCATTAAAGTCGACAAAACCGATCCATTCACCTTCTCCTGCTGAACCGTTGTGTGGGAGCCCCCCATACCATTCAGCTCGGATGGGCCAATGACCAGTTGGACGAATTGCGATGTTGCCGTAAATATCTGCAAAGACTGTGTTTTGCGAGATAGTCCACCAGAATTTCGCTCCTTCTATGAATTCGGTGTAATTTCGTGCCATGGTCATTTTATCAAGGGCAATCAGTTCGTAACTAGGTTCAGCACCGGTCCACCGTTGAGCGATGACATAATCATTGTAACTAGTTCCGACGTCAGACATGACTGGCCCATGAACACTTCGTCTAATCGTATGATGGTATGGTGCTTCACCTTTTACGGGGATAACGGTGGTTTCTTCTTCAAAGGTTTGCCAAGCCCCATCATACCAGTACTCATTCGGATTTCCAGGGTTTATTGTGTAATAGTACCAGTCGATAACATCGGCAGCAACATTAGTGAACCCCCAAGCTACATACTCGGTGTGTCCCGCAATGATGAGCGGAACCCCGGGCGGTACGAACCCATAGATATTCCGACCTGTATCTGCGGCCACAAGATGTGCTTGGTACCAAATCGATGGCACGTCACGAGAAAGGTGCATGTCATTACAAAGAATTGGTTTCCCTGTTGCAGATTTGGTACTATTGACCGCCCAATTATTTGAGCCGATAAAGTCCCCTTGCCATCGTGACAGAATGTTTTCTGGGTCGGGTATGTTGTCGGTCCAAGAAAGGACGTTGTTGATTGAATTCTGTAACGATTCCGGGATGTTGTCAGTATTGATACTCGATGAGGGGGGTGGAATATAGGAAACACCATATTCAGGAACAACGGGAGTCTGGAGAGGGGGATTCAGGGGGAAAAGTTCCCATGCTGAATCATTACCCAACTCTGCAATCGTGTTGGCAAAGCGGAGATCGGAATCGGTCCAAGAGAGACCATAATCAAGAATCCTACCAACTGAGATGGAGTCTAAAAGAGTCCATGGGTGAGGACGATAGTTTAGGAGCTTGAATTCAAGAGGAAGATTTGGTCCAATATTTGCGATGTAAAAGTTTACACCATTAGCAAATGCGGAGAGACTCTCCCGTAGGGTGATATTGTAGGTATCTTGTTGGGAGAAAATTTGATCAATAGTTTGTTGTGCGGCCCTTTCCATACCCAAACTCCGCAGAAACCGATCTGCAGAGAGGTAATTTGGACCAAGAATTTCAGCGAGTTGACCACGAGCCTGTCGACGTGTGATATCCATTTGCCAAAGCCGATCTTGTGCTTGGACATATCCGAACGCGAAGTACAAATCGGGTTCGTTAGCTGCATAGATATGGGGAACACCCCAGTTATCTCGAACAACCGTCACTGGTTCTGTAAGACCAGGAATGTGAACTGATGAAAATGGGGGATGTTCAGCGTCTTGATATACTGTCCAGATACCTGTGAAGGGATCAATAAGCCCACCTAATGGCGGAATAATATCCAACGGTACAACAAGAACAACTGACATGCTGATTACAAGCACGAGTGCGATGGCAAGTTTTCCGATTTTTTTACCGGGCAAAGCCATACTAATCCGTCCTGTGAATAACCTTATTATGAGTACTTCTTCCTAAAAGCAGTTAAGTTTCGTACAACTCTTTACTTCCTGGATGCAATGTGGTTACTAATCTTGCCCTTGGCTTTCATTTGCATTATTCTTGTTGTTCTAGGTTTTATCATAGCGACTGAGGGACGGTACTTCGGCAAGGGATTAATTCGATGGGGATATGACCGCCGATCTGTTTCGTTTGAGGTGCGAGATGATTGGGAGCTTTGGGAACATCTCATTAAACGTCTTCAAATTAGTTCTAAGGAGGAGCTCCTAGACCTGGGAACCCAAACAGGTCACTTACCCCGGCTTGTTGCCCGACAGCGGGGATTCAAAGGTCACATTGTGGGCATTGACTGGTCAGAAGAGATGATTCAAGAAGCCACACGTCAGTCACGATTAGAGGGAACCCAGTCAAGAGTCCAGTTTCTTTGCCGAGATGTACAAAATCCCCTACCCTTTGAGAACAACATGTTTTCACTCGTCACCGTGGTCACGGGTTTATTAAACGGTCTGAAATCTCCCGGAGTATTATTCCAAGAAATCCGTCGCGTCCTTACACCACTAGGTCGTGTTGCTTTCCGGTTTACTACACAACCATTACGTTACACACCCATTCGGAAAGCAGACTGGTTTGTTTCACGATTAAAACCACTTGGGTTTACTCACCTAGATACAATTAGATGGACTCCGACACATGAAATCATCGTGTTTCAATTACAGCAAGGGGAGAGTAGTGAATAGGCTTTCAATTCGGTTGAGCAACTAAACAAGGGGTACTTTTTTATATGGTTTTGAATATATATTCATAACGTGCCAAGACCTCATAAGCGCAGATTTGTCCGCGCAGAACCCAATGTAAGCTACTACAAGCCACGAGGAATCCCCATCGGTACGATTTCCGAGGTTGTTCTTAGCGTCGACGAGTATGAAGCTCTTCGCGTCAAGGATCATCTGGGACTTCCCCAAAAGGACGCAGCGCAACAATTGAAGGTTTCACAACCCACCCTTCATCGAATTTTGAAGTCAGCTCATTCTAAGGTTGCAGATGTCTTAGTGAATGGGAAAGCCCTTCGAATTGAAGGAGGGCCGTTTGAACTTCCGACGATGCGGTGGTTCCGCTGCTTTACTTGTCAAAGCCAATGGAGTGAGCCCTTTGGAACGGGTAGACCAGAGAATTGCCCACGTTGTGACAGCCATTATCTGCGTCGATTGGCACCATCAGAAGTTGATGAACAAGGAGATGTATGAAAACGAAAATTTGTGTAACTGCCCAGGGTCCAACTCTCGAGGCCCCTGTTGACGACCGGTTTGGGAGATGTGCCAACTTCATTTTTGTTGATCCAGATACGTTGAAGTTTGAGACTGCACCTAACCCGGGAGCGATGGCAAGTGGCGGAGCGGGTATTCAAGCCGCTCAGTTCATAGTCGATAACAAGGCAGAGCTTGTCTTGACTGGTCATGTTGGCCCAAATGCCTATGACGCGTTAAATGCCGGAGGCGTAGAAGTCTACGTAGGAATTTCCGGAACCGTAAGGGAAGCAATTAATCAATTCCAAAGCAACAAGCTGACGAAAGTATCATCACCCACAGCTCCAGCTCATACCGGAACCGGGCGAGGGCGCGGTCGCGGCGGTGGGCGTGGAGGCTGGTGAAGCCCAGTATTCACAGTTGGAGTAGATTCTGTGGCTGAACGCATAGTAGTTCCGGTTTTAGACGAATCCGGGGAAGCTAGCCAACTATCACCACATTTTGGGCGTGCTCCCTTTTTCGCAGTCGCAGAGATGGCTGCGACAGGAGAGCTTCAGAGTTTGCGGTTTGAACCAAATAGTAGTGAGCATTTTGGTGGACAAGGACGCCCTCCAGATTTATTGCTTCGACTTGAACCAAACGTCATCATCACCTTTGGTATGGGTCCACGGGCCATGCGCCGATTTGAAGCTGCAGGTATTGCGGTAATGCAAGCACAATCTGAGACTTTACGAGACGTTCTAAGCGCCTTTGGCCGAAATGAACTCACTGAGCTCACCGAAGGATGTCGAGATGCCCGACATCAATAATAAGATTGGGATTTGAGCTCGAAGCTAGGTGTGTATGCTTGAAAATTGCAGTGGCTAGTGGAAAAGGTGGAACGGGTAAAACCTCTGTTGCGGTTAATCTAGCCCTGTCGCTTCCACAACCAGTTCAGATACTTGATTGTGATGCAGATGAACCAAATGTCCACACCCTTCTTCCCCTTGACAAGGATCACGTTCATCCCGTTTTTGTAATGGTTCCTGAGTTTGACGAAAACAAATGTACCAAATCAAAAAAATGTAGCACATTCTGTCCTACCCATGCTATTTTCGTTGGTGAAGGTGGTATCAAGTTCTTTCCCGAATTGTGTATTGGGTGTGGAGGATGCATTCTGAGTTGTCCGAGCCAAGCCATTACGGAGGGACAACGGCAGCTTGGAGTTTTTCATCAAGGAATCTCAGTTGATGGAGTAGAGGTGGTTTACGGTGAATTGGATGTGGGTGAACCCTTTGTGGTTCCTATCATAAAAGCCGTTAAAGAGCAGGCTAAGGATGCAACGGATTCTGTTGTAATCGTTGATTGCCCTCCCGGCGTTTCTTGTCCCATGGTTGAATCTGTACATGGTACGGATTATTGTGTTTTGGTCACTGAACCGACTCCCTTTGGTTTGCATGATTTACATCTAGCTGTGGACACTATTCGACAACTAAATATTCCAATTGGAGTAGTCGTCAATCGCGCGGGAGTGGGTGATCAACAAGTGTATTCGTATTGTGCGGGCGAGCAGATTCCGATTTTGTTAGAAATTCCTCATAGCCGCCGAATTGCTGAACTCTTCTCTGAAGGCATCCCCTTTGTTCAACGCATGTCGGAATGGCAACCAAGATTTTGTGAACTTTTCCGTAAGATTCAGGAGCTGAGTGGTCGATGAGGGAACTCGTGGTTGTCAGTGGAAAAGGCGGTACGGGAAAAACAACAATCACCGCATCTTTGGCAGGATTGGCGATTGACCCGGTTGTTGCTGACTGTGATGTGGATGCTCCGAATCTTCATCTCTTACTTAGCCCCGAAGTTCAAAAGACAGAGGAATTCATCAGCGCGAAAGTAGCCTGTATTGATCCCACCTTATGTCGAGCCTGCGGTGCTTGTGAAATTGCATGCCGGTTTAATGCGATTGGGTCTGAATTTGTAGTCGACCCCATCCTTTGTGAAGGATGTGGAGTTTGTGAGGTTAGCTGCCCTTACAACGCCATCCAAATGCAAGATCGCTTATCAGGATACACATACACTTCAAAAACTCGCTTTGGCCCAATGGCCCACGCGCTATTGCTAGCAGGAGAAAGCAACTCAGGGAAACTAGTCACCCAGGTTCGTAAACTTGCCCACAGCTTGGCTGAAACCAATGAAAGAGACTTACTCATAGTTGATGGTCCACCCGGGATTGCCTGTGCAACAATTGCGACGATAACAGGTGCGAATGCCGGATTGATCATTACGGAACCAACAGTTCCAGCGATTCACGATTTGAAGCGCGTCATTGACCTCTTTCAGCACTTCAGGATCCCCGTGTTAGTTGCAATCAATAAGGCTGACCTGAATCCTCGAAAAAGTAAGGAAATCAGAGCGTTCTGTAAGAAGCAACAAATCTCCGTTGTTGGACAACTGCCTTATGATCCGATTATGTATGAAGCGGTGGTTGCAGGTCTTCCGATAATCGAGTATGCACCCAATCACCCAATATCAGTCAACCTAAAGTCACTTTGGAAACGGGTTGAACAACACTGGCATCAAACCTAATAAACAAAGTTTAGCAGTAACAGGGATACAAGCTACTTTTTGTCTTGTTCCGTGGGAGCTTCGATTTCTATTCCACATTGGGCACAATATTTTGCATTTGGTAGAAGAGGTGCATTACATTTCTGACAGTATTGTAATCCAGGAAATGGTGGAAAATTTGAATCGTCTGAGTCCTGGGAAGTTCCGACACCTTGCCGGTAAAAATACCAGCAGCTGCCTGGACCGTAAAGCCAGCCTGGTCTTTGCCACGGTGGAAGGTGTGAAAAGGGACCACGCCCTGGCCATGGACCTTGGTTTTGACCACGACCTCTACCACGTCTGCCTTGTCGCCACATCTTTGCATCATCTCTCATTATTTTTGTGCATATGCACAAATCTATTTTGTGTTATTGCACAGAAATATATAAATGCACCCCATGGACAACTCCCTTTGGATTACTATGAGGCATCGACGAGGCTGGGGCGGTCGTGGACGTCGCCCCAAACCAATTATGCTCGGAACCGCGCCCTCAACAACCAGTTTTGTCCCCACGATAATGAAAAATTCAGTACCCGTGGAACTGCATTTCTCGGAGCTTGAGGCATTAAGACTGGTTGACCAGGAAGGTCTCAACCAAGAAGAGGCAGGAAAGGAAATGCATGTCTCACGGGGCACCGTGTGGCGACTCCTGAAGGAGGGACGAAAGAAAGTCGTTACCGCATTAACTGCAGGACGACCGCTTAGTATAACACCTCAAGGAAGTTTGGCACCTGATCAACAAGACGAAGGTCAGCAAGGTTAGTCCTTTGATTTTCGATATTGGTCTGGATCAGCGCGGTAGACTTTTTCCACCGTTTTACTGGCTCCAGGGGTGTCGAGTTCGACATCTCGCTTTTCTCCCCGCGGGGCTTTGAGAACTTCTTTGAATACATCGCTTTGGATGATCAGCTGCATAATTTCACTGCTTCCGGTCCATATAGTGGCAAGTCGGGCATCGCGGAAAAGGCGTTCGATGGGATATACGTCAGTATACCCGATTCCGCCGAGGATTTGCATGGATTCAGAGACTGTTTTCAAGCAGGCTTCGGTGGCGAAGAGCTTTGCTTGCGATACAGCCTTTCGACTCGGTTGTTTCGCATCAGCGAGACGTGCAGCACGGTAGACTAATCCTCTCGCTGCATCCAATGCTGTAGCACAATCGGCGATTTTGAAGCTGACACCCTCATAGCGACTGATGGTTTGTCCAAATGCTTCTCGTCGTGCGGCATACCGGATAGCCAGCTCTAAAGCAGCTCTTCCTAGCCCAATGGCACCGGCTGCTGATGTGAGCCTCTCAGGAACCATCATAGCATTGAAAATCTCTGTGGCGCCATCTAGTTGACCCACGAGATTGTCTTTGGGAACCTCCACATCCTTTAAGACAATTCGAGCGGCACCCATGCCACGACAACCCATGAGGCTATAATGCTCGTCAACATCTATCCCCATTTCACGCTCAACGAGAAAGGCACTTAAAGACTGATGGGGAGGCGCTTTGGTGTTGGTTTTTGCATATATCAGGAAGTAATCAGCCCCGATGCCACCTGCTACAAATCGTTTCTCACCATTAATTCGGAAATGATCCCCCTGTGGGACGGCCGAGGTAATTGTGCCGAAGAAATCGGAGCCCCCTCGGGGTTCGGTTAGTCCTTCTGCACAGATTTTATCGCCGCGAAGTGTGGGAGCGAGATATGTCTTTTTCTGATGGTCGGTTCCGAATTTATCGATGGATTCACCAACAATACTCGGTAGCGAATAGGCACAACCTAAGGCGATACCTAAAACACCAATCTCTTCGATGGCAAGCATTTCGGAGACCCAGTTAAGACCACGTCCCGCGTATTTCTTGGGGAACCGTAATCCGATAAGGTTGGCTTTGGTTACTGATTTGATGAACTCATAGGGATATTCCTGTTCGTTACCGTCCATTCGGATAATCAGATTGGGATCAACCTTATCTCGAACAAAGGTGCGAACTTCATCACGAATTTGTCGTTCACTTTCGGTTAGTAGGACGTCAAACATGGTTGAATCCTCCTCAACAAGTGGCGTAGAGGTATGCTCAACTATGTATGCTAATCCAATAAAGCGCTTAAGGTATCGGATTTCGAGGGGCTTCGAGTGATGCAGATAGCATCCTCCGGGCATACAAGCTCGCAGGCAAGGCAGTCCAGACAGGCTGATTCTTTGATGGGATCAGCTTTGATTTGCCCTGAATCCGACTCCCATTGTTCGAAGACTTTTTCCGGGCACACGGTCAAGCATTTTAAACAGCCTGTGCATTCGTCAAAATCAACAGCGACTCGTGTTCCATGGATGCCTAGGTGTGAGGTGTCAGTTTTCCAAACTGAATGGTTCTGATGACTACTTGTTTTTTTCCAGGTAGTTTGGAAGTCTCGATCAATGGGCATTGGGACACCATTTTGCACTGATGTTATAACTGAAGGCAGCGCGTCAAATACTCTGATTGTCCCCGCATATCTTAAGTACAGTGACTGTTCGAGGTAGATGTAATTGGGTAATGCAACTCATTGCCGAAATCTTGGGGGCATTCCATCTCTAACTCTTCATCTTTAGAAATTGTACAGCTTTCGAAACAGAATCTTGAGCAAGCTGCCCGAATATATGCCCAGGGCTTGTTAATGGAAAAACCCCCAGGGTCGACAGAACCGATTGATGAGTTGGCTGAATCCCTGGAACTGCATTTACAAATTTCTCTTGGAGTGAAGGAGAACCGAATTATTTGGCTTTCAATGAGGAAAAACGTGGTGCGAGGGCTTCTTGACTTCTATCACCGTCCAGCTGAACTTTTCATTCGTTTCATATGTGCGGTTCCTCCTCGCCAGGGAACTGGAACTTGGCTCCTCAACCAACTGGGCCAATATGGAGTGTCGCACCAAATTGATCAGATTAAAGCTACTGTCAGCTCTCTTGATGTTCGCGCACAGCGGTTCTACTTCCAGCATTTAGGATTTCGGAATGTTGGGAGTCGCTTTGACGAACCCGGATTTGAACTGTTTTTAGCCGAGATATCAGCTCACACTTTACTTGGCCAAGGGATATGATATGGGTGTGAGAAAAGAGAAAAAGGGGACCCTCACGCCATGTTGGGAGACGTGAAGGCTAGGAAGAAATTGTCGTGTTAATTAATATCGACGCCCACGATCTCGCCGATCGCCTCGACGAGGTCCGCCACCACGACCACCATACCTTGGTCGTCGACGTGGGGGTTGATCATGTTCTGCAGCTGACATGTCGTTTTCAGTGTCGATTTCTTCGATTGGTTCTTCAGCTTCACTGAGTTCTCCGTATCGACCAATATTCAGGCGAAGATGCCCTTGAAAGAGGCTAGTGTAACCTTTCTCTAATCGGTAGGTTTTATCGATTTCAACGGTTTCGATGTTGTCATCCCAGAGGGAGAGTAAGACTGTTCCAGTTGCGTCACCCGCCGTTGCGTCAAGCACTCGGTGTGTCTCTCCGTCTCGACGGGATTCGACTTCGCGTTCTTCACCTTTTTCGGTGACTTTGAAGGTGATGTTCAAACTTTTCATAAAAGGTCGCAGTTCTGCGACTGTAGCCTCAACAGGCTCTCGATCATAACTCATTTTCGGTACCACGTTGCTTCTGTGATCAGGTTTTCAAACAAATCCTTCCTCAAGTTCTGCCGCAATGTGAGGTAGCCACGAGAGAAAACGATTCAGCGTTTTGAACCTGCTTCTTTCCCCAAATCATCGCAGATATAAAAAGGCTACGGGCACCCCTTTTGCCTTCTTTTCGGATTCATAGCAATCGCGGAATAGATAAATAGCCGCTTTCTATATTTTGGACCTGAAGTGGGAAAGAATTCAAAGTTGATTCATGCCCGTTGTACTAACATGATGATTGGGTGGCATCTATGTCCAGTCTAGACCCGTTTTTAGATAATTGCAAACCGCGTAACGTTCATCTTGAGAAGGAAAAAATCAACGAGCTTAACAGTAGTATTGATGAACTGCTTGAACCGACGGCAAGACATCGAATCATGATTTATCAACATGCGTTGCGAATGATTAAGCAGTTCACCTATATCATTAAAGACTGTAATCTGGTGGCAGAACCAGACAATTAGAAGATCCTTGTTCGGATTTCAATTTTAAATGGGAGCTGAGAGGAGTGGTCAAGGATTTGGATATCACCGTACTGAATCTTCTCAGCTATGGAATGTATGTTGTTGCTGCAAAATCTGGAGACCAAACGAATGGTCAGATTGTGAACACCGTATTTCAAATAACCGCCTCTCCACCACGAATTGCTGTGAGTATCAATAGGGAAAATCTCACGCACGAATTTATCACACAGAGTGGAATGTTTTC
>JAEOSV010000077.1 GCA_016840185.1 Candidatus Hermodarchaeota archaeon
AAAAGCGTGACACGTCCCTGCCTGTCCAGACCTACAATTAGTACGCCTGGGATCTCGAAAATCGCTTCGAGGGATTCAACAGAGGGTTTCTTAGAACGAGTTTTTGGCTTGGCGGGTGACATTAGGGTCCACCTTTGAATGGCTAGGCGGAGAAGTAACTGTTTCCCCAACCTCTTCTCACTTTCAACTCATGAAAAAGGAGATAAGTGTCTTTCGTAATGGTGGCGCCTCTGGTTCTTTTGTTTGCGAAAAGAGAAAAGGATTTAGAGAACGCTAGGCTTAGTCGAGGAGAGCCTTGAGATGGAGTTTATGTTTTCCGAGTTTCCCTTCGAAGTTCACGGCTGTCATTCTGACCATGCCAGGAACCTTTACAGCCGCCTGTAAGGCAGCACGCATACCATCTTGAACGGCGTTCTTACTCAACCCGTTGAGTACAATTTCTAAGACGCTGTTGACATCAGAGGGAACAAGCGTATTAGGAATGTGTTCCCGGAGGGTGGGACAGAGACGCACATTAGTGGAGGCTTTTAAGAAATCGTATTTAGAGCCCACTTGGCTGCCACTGCGACAAATACCTCCTGGGAAGGGTGCAACACAACCATCGACACCATGAATAGCTTCTACAGCTTCTTCTGCGGCTTTCAACGTCGCCTTGGGTGTTTTACCCATAAGAATGAGGTTACCACCACCGACGCCTTTTTTGATACCAAATTTTTCTTCGATAACGAATTCGCCTTCGATGACAGGAATTCGCCATGCAAGGAGTTTATCTCCAACGCGTTTTCGATCTTCGAATCCATCGCCAAAATACCGGAGTTGGTTTCCCACGTCTACCCATTCTTCGGCATCAGCTAAAGCATTGTAAACATTAGTAGTGGGACAGGTGAGGATACATTGTCCTGTTCGCTTCCGAAGCTGTTTCGCCAAATCCTTTACCCTCAGAGCCGCAAAGAGTAAAGTGATTCCTGGTCGTTTATCAGGAGTCTCGGCTTTGGGGATGACGCGGTCGATTCCCGCTTCAACTTTGCATTCGATTACTGATGTCGCAAACCCGGATGCCGATTGTGCACAAATCTTAGCCCATTTCTTTGTTTCAGCCGTCATCAGAATACGGGCAACTTGCATATCGAAGGCTTCAGCGAAGGTATCTTCGATTTCTACGCCATTTAGTTCCATTGTAAAAGCCCCGTTTCAGAGTCGTTATGATTTATAATAACGTTGTCGTACACCTCAAATTTTTGTTGCTCGTATTAAATATGGTAGAACGTTTGGACTCTTCAATTCAAGAACATGATATTGAGGAGGACATTCTTGGTCATTTCTTCCGCGAGAAATATGTTTATAGCTCATCGAAGGAAGCCCCTTAAGGAGAAGTGTATGGCGAAACTATTTGCCAATCTTAGCTTACTGATTGTCCTCACTTTTGGAATTTTGATACATTCTACGTCGATGGTGATTCCCCTTTCACCACAGTCGCCTCCAACACCTGATCCGACTATGGAACTAACTATTGTGTATACACACGACATTCATAGTCATTTATACTCACGTTGGACCGGAACCGAGGCAGAGGGAGGTATGGCGCTCTTGGCTAATTTAGTGAACCAGTTAAGAGCAGTACGTCCAACATTGATTCTTGATTGTGGTGATATCGTAAGTGGAGGGGCCGTCAATGACCTAAATGATGGGTTACCCATAATTGAAGTAATGAATTCAATCGGATATTCCGCAGCGGCTTTAGACAATCACGAATTTGATCCAGGTATTCCCAAGCTGAAAGAGATGATTTCAACCGCAAACTTTGATATGGTTAGTGCGACTTCTCATTGGCCTGGAACACCCCAAGCACCGAATTACACAATTGTAGAGCTATCTGGGCTTCAAATCGGAATCATTGGCGTTACACACTCATTCTGGTATGCCCCTAATGAGGTTACATTTACGAATATCGAAACTTCCGTCTCCAATGCCGCTGCAGAACTTAGTGGGCTAGGAGTCAATTTTACAATGGCGCTGGGTTGTATTAACAGCGGAAGTGCAACTACACTTGCTCAAAATGTCCCTGGTCTTGATTTAGTCGTCAAATCATTTGGTCCACAACAAGTCGATAATACCCTAATCGTGCCCTCTGTGGCTTCTTATGGTAGAAGTGTTGGTATTGTGAATATTACAATTGATGTGGCAAATGGTAATGTACTAAGCTATGCTTATTCTAGCCGAAGTCTTTCAACTGCTAATCAGAATCCAGAACAGACTATTGTGGATATCATCGACGGATGGAACTCACCATTAGCTTCCGTTTTAGATGCACCCATAGGATACACCTATTCACGTTTGAACACCGGAGATTTAGGCCCCTTGCTTGCCGAAGCGCTTTGGACGAACCTGAGCACAGATGCTGGCATATATAACCATGGAGGTGTTCGTGACTTCATTGATGAGGGATTTATCACATTACGTGATATCTACCATGTTGAACCCTTCTTCAACTTCGTAGCCACCATTGATATGCCGGGATGGTTAGCCGACATTGTGGTTCCAAACAACCATCATGCAACACTCATATCTGACTTTGAAGATACAACGACATATACCATTGCTAGCTCTAATTTCACAATTGCTAGTTTAGAACGCAGTTATGGTTCTGATGTATCCAATCGTCAAGATTACAATGATTGGACAGTGGTCGCCGTTTTAGCAAATCACCTGAACTCTGAATACCCTATTTCGGCAGTTGAATACCTTGATGCCCTATCTGAATCCTACAGCACCGTCAACTCACTTCCGGACAGTGATTTTACTGGCGGACCGCCCACCACTCTTCGAAATTCCATCTTAATCGCCCTCTCAGATGCCATCGATGCACTGGATTTAGACGACCAACCAACCACTAGAACACACACGGAAACCGCTCGAAACCTTATTGAACAACACATAAACGCTTTAGCAGCTCAACGATGGCTTAACACTACGCTGTCATGTATCATTCGTCTCCTTGTAGCGCCCATACCAACTACTCCACCCACCACCCCTCCCACCACGCCAACAACACCACCCACCACACCAACTATCCCCTCAATTCCAGGATATCCCTGGTCTGTGCTCATTTCTACCATAATCATAACGTTCACGCTTGCCATCCTTATTCGCAAGAGGAAAATGAGGAACAAATAGACTACAATGAAGAATCACTTACTGATTCTAGGTGATGTTGAGGTCTTTACCCAACGTCTTCGGCGTTTCTAATTCTCGTTTTATCGTTGCTTATTTATGGGTAATGATTAATAACCAAAATCTGTTTATGGTAGTTCCACGAATTGCGAATATCAAACCAGAGCATGGAACTACAAGAATGGAGTGCCTTTGAAAATGCCTGCATCCAAACTCATAATGCGACCGACGATTGACCCAGACGAAAAAATCCCGTTTGACTTGAAATCAATTTCTCCAAATACCATCGCGGGGAAATCCCTAGACAAGATTAAGAAGAGTAAAATTTGGCATGGAAACCGTCAATCAACCCTCGGTAAGTTTTTTGACGTTACTGGAAAACCAGACAAAACGCCTGAGAAAACAGTCATCGAAATTGCTGGATCCATTCCTCAAGTTCGCCATCTTGGACAGGATATGACTGCAGGAACTATTGTCATCAAGGGGGATGCTGGGATGCATTTCGGCACCCGGATGAAAGGTGGAACAATTGAGATCCGAGGAAATGCCGATCACTGGCTTGGTGCAGAAATGTCCGGTGGCACGATTCGCGTTGGAGGTAATGTCGGAGATAAGGCCGCCTCCTCTTACCTTGGAAGCAAATATGGCATGAATGGAGGGAATCTTCACATAAAGGGGAATGTGGGACATGAACTGGGGATGGGGATGCGTCGCGGTATCATTGTGGTTGAAGGAGATACTGAATCATACACAGGGACACGTATGCTTGCTGGAACCATTATCGTTCGTGGACAGCTAGGTGAACGTGCAGGCGCTGCCATGGGATACAAGGGTACGATAGTCGGGTTGGGCAAAGCGAAGCCACCCATGCCGACGTATTTGTACAATGGTGAATATTCGGATTTGGTTGTTCTTCGGCTTCTAATGGACGCCATTGAAGCTGAGATCCCAGGC
>JAEOSV010000078.1 GCA_016840185.1 Candidatus Hermodarchaeota archaeon
AAAGGGGACCTAACTCATTAATGGAGAGTTCCAAGACCTGGGCCATGACTTCTAGAAAGCGCCCGGTACCAGCGCTGCATTTATCGTTGAGTTCAAAATCAGTTGGTCGCCCGTTTTTTCCGATACGGATCACCTTGGAATCTTGTCCACCAACATCAACGAGTGTTTGAATTTCGGGATTAAGTGTGTGAACACCAACACTATGACAGGTGATTTCCGTAACTGATTTCGTGGCATTCAATGCTTGTCGACGCCCATAGCCAGTGCTAATGGCGGGAACCTTTGAGAGGTCCTGTTGAGAAATTGTTGCTAGTTCTTTGAGACATCGTTGGACGGATTTTTGTGCTGAGGCGCCCGTGGCTAGAAGGTATCGGGCAACAACGTTTTGTTTTACATCAAGGAGTATGGCTTTTGTGGTTGTTGATCCTACATCGATTCCAATGCCTAAGGTCGGGTTTTTCACCAATGTTATCGGCTCTTATGTAATCATTTCAAGGAGGGCTTCTACACGAGTTTCAGCCTGTGCCTCGCTGTATTGTTGGCTGTCAACCATATCCCCTTCAATAATGACACCCGGGACCCCAGTTCGTCGGGTGATTTCTTCTTTAGTGACCATTTGTCCTAGTGAATAGCGTTTACATGAACGAACTGAGAAGAGTACAAAGCCTTCCAAGTCGTAGTCTTTGATGAGTTGGCACATTTTTTCGATTTTCGCATTGAGGCCTTTATTCAAGTAGACGTTCGAATAGACTTTGGCAATACTTTCAAGGACCGGTCCTCGGGGAATACTAGCCGACCAAGCGTGAGTATAGGAATCAGCAGGAAAGACCACGCCCTGTTTGGCGAGTGTATTGAAGAAGTTGTAGATGGTGAACCAGGGAGGAATATTATCCCAAAGGAGCCGGACGCGTTCATCAACAATGGCACCTACTCCGTTTTTCACCCGTTCTTCAACTTCTGCGAGAAAGGCTTGGTAGAAGTTTATCGCCTGTTGTGTGCCCCGCAAGGAGACAATTGGGGCCATTGAGAGGAATCGATCGGCACAATTGAGGGGTGAGGGTTTGTTACGGCAGGCTTCCAAAGCGCGTGTCCAGAGGTTAACTGCTTCATTTGACACCTCTGCGATATGGAGCAATTTCTCCTCATCATAATCCCGATTGAAAGTTTGACTAAGAAATTCAATTAGCCCCTCAAGACTTGATTTCACATAAGCGAGATGATGGGGTGATTGATCTCCTTCAAGGGGAGGAGTATCTACTAGGTAGACCGGTGCCCCAGTCATTTCAGATACTGCTTCATACCATGGAAGAACCGTTCCACAGATATTGTTGCAGGCGAGGAGTGCTTGAGGAGTGGGGAGTCCGGTGAGAGGACTTTGCTCGGGACGATGAACCGATCCAATACTGGACCGGGCATAGGAACAGAGTTCTTGCGAGAACCCCAGCTCTTCTGCGAAGCCACACAGTAAGGGTCCGCATTTATCGGAACCCACTATGGCGCCATACTGTTCAGGATATGCGGCTGTGACTTCGAATGCGACAGGAATTTCGACTGGAAACCCGGATGTTACCCAAGCCAACTGACCTTCTTGAGATGCCTGTTTTGTGCTTAGAATATGGAGGGTCATGGTTTCACGAAGTAGTTTGCTGGAGTTGAGTTTACGGTATGCTTTTTCCTTTGTTTCGGAAGGTTTGGGTGTTGGTTCGGGTGTCATCATCGATCACTACCGTGGTTTCATTTTGCTGAAAGAGTTTCAAGAAAACTTTGAAGTCGACCTTCGAGTCGAGCCCGGTCTGAAAATTCAGGGTCGAGGGGAACCCGGACGGTGGGGATTTTCTTTTTCTCAGCGAGTTTGAGTGTGTCAGGAACTTCAAATTGATCTGGATCACAGAAGGATTGTTCGCAGAGAATTAAACCTGTTATTTGGAGTTTATCGAAGACTTGTTCGAGGAACTGGAGCCGCTTCTGTAAGCCTTCTTGTGTTGGTTCAGCGGGTGCTGTGAGCAGGCTTTGAGCCATTTCTAAAAAGGGATTACCTTGGAGGTTGGGTGCTTTCATGAATGTAGTGCGAAAGGTAAAGGACAGCAAATCAAAAGTGATTTCAATCTCTTCGAGGTCTGCGTTGATTTTTGCGTTTTCGAAATGAAGTGCAATGCCTTCAGGATCGACCATGCCCCCTATTATCATTATCCGGGGGGCTTCTTTTATTTGTGCGTCAATTTGGTCTGGAAGCTGTCCCGTTAGGAGCCCGTAACGTAGGGCTTCGGCGGTTGGAAGCAGTTGTTCTTTTCGTAGTTCTCCTTGTAGTTGTGTGGCCACTTCTTCGATTTCTTGGAGTTTGTGAAAGGTCGGTGCAGTAAGGAACTGACGGATTAATTTCGCAAAGTCAAGATAGGGATAAACCGAGGGTCGGAGTATACGAGCGGTGGTAATGAATTGGGCAGCGGCACGAAATTCTGCGATTACTGCCGCGGCTTGTTGATATTTTTCCATCGAAAAATGTGTACCCAAGGTGACTTCTAGATGCTTACTTAATTCCCGTAGTTCTTCAGTAAGATAGATTTTTGCGGCTTCGTCAGTGGCTACGGGATAGGTGAGACGCAGGATTGCGTCCTCGGGAAACCGAGCACGCCAGACATCACCCAGATTTTGAAGGGAATCACAGGTTCCACCTGGAAACACGATGCCTTTCAGTGGAGGTAGTTGTTCTTTCGCGCGTTGGCTGAAGAGGTTACGGGAGTACGCGCAACAAAAGGTTTGTAGGCTCGCTTCATAGGCGCCTGTTACTTTAGGTTCAGCCCAAAGGAGGGTGGGGGTGAGATCGTGGGCTAGGAAGAGTTCGAGGGGGATGTGGGGGTAGATGTATCCAATGAGAGCACGTTCAGCAGCGATTTGATCTTGGATAATTTGGTGTCTTTCGGCAAGGAGTGCGTCGTAGCTGATTGGCGTGCTCATAGGAATCGACCAACCGGTGAAGGTATCTGCCGACTTTTGCCTTAAGCTTTCGCACCAAACAAGATATCCTGTATGCTTACCCAATGGAACCCGGAATGAAAACTAAAGGTTTCGAAGCAGAGCGCTCACTTGAACCTGTCCAGCACGGCGAGCAGGTAAATATGCGCCCGCTATGAGTCCTAGAATCACTAATCCTAGGATGACGAGCAGGATGCTGAAAGGGTAGATGATGGTAAATGGGATGATGTAGGGTTGTGGGAACAGTTGGAGGAGTGAGAACATGAGGACCCAAGAGAATATTACTCCAATAATGAGACTGAATAGAAAGGCTGCTAGAATTAGACCTACAAATTCGCCGAGGACAATTGCTGTGATTTGGCTGCGAGTCCCACCAAGGGCTCGCATGATGGCGTATTCGGTTTTCCTTTCAGATACAATTGTGTTGACGAACACCGTAAGAGCTACGATACTGATTCCAAGAGCAGCCAGAAAGGCAACTGAGAGCAGACTGATAACCCCTTGAGAGTAAAGATAGCCATCAGCGTATGCTGATTCTAAATCAAAGGTTTGGGGAGCCCACGTGTAATAGACGAAGTCAACGGATTGGAGAGCGTTAATCGCACTTTGAATACTATAAGAAGGCGATAATTCAGCCAGGAAGTTTTGTGTGAGGTTAACGTAGTCATACACCTTCCATGAGGGTACTTCGACGAGGAAATAGTCTTCATGAACGAAGCAAAATGCGTTGCCTGTTTGAAATCCAAATCCAGGGTTAGGTGAACTGGAAGCACCTGGGTCTGAGGGGTTGGCATATCCGAATCCCGGAGCTGTTCGCATTATCCCAACTACGTCAAATTGTTTGGTTTCAAGGATTACTCTACGTTGATCCCAAATCCGAATGTTCACTGTGTCACCCACGGTTAATACCCAAAGAGCTGCTAGATGCTCTGGGAGGATTATGCCATTGGGATTAGTTTCTAATCT
>JAEOSV010000079.1 GCA_016840185.1 Candidatus Hermodarchaeota archaeon
GTAGCCTTCCTTCTCCTCATACTTCAAACGAAGCTTACGGCACAAATTCTTGAGAATCAATTTTTCTATAACTGGTGCCCCCGAACCCAGCAGCCTCTCTAAACCAGCAGAAAACGCCTTAGGTTTCTCACCAATCTCTTCCAGCTTGAAATGGGAGTTGTTCTCAAGATAATCGCGAATAACCTTTGTTCCTTCTTCTTTGAAAACCTGTTTCATCGTTCTACCTGTTACACTAAACAACAAATCATCTACACTTCCTGTTTTTTCTGTGGTGCTAAACCGTTTAGTCACGCCAATGACTTCCATCATCATGCAATTTTGTCAAGTGGAGTTTTCAGGGTTTATTGGATTTAACTTGTATGAAATCAAAGTCCATATTGTGACTAACCATGCATATTCCGAATCCGAATCACAAACGCCCGTGCCTCTAAAAGGCACGGTCATATACCCAAACAACGAAGGAATTGATGAGAACAGATGGGATATTTAATAATTAAGCTAATTTTTTCCAAAAACCATCGTCTAAATAGCTTGATCAAAATCTCACTTGCGTGACCTCTGGAGCAACCTGATTTGGCCATGTTCTCAAGAAAGAATAAGCGGTTAAAGCTTTTCTCCCAGTGAGAGATCCATCATCGTGAAACCGGAAACCATTTTCGGATAGAAATCCGTGGATTTTTCAGGCATCCTTTCATGGTTCTGCGCTATTTTCAAAACCATTTCCGGAGTTGTCGGATTAATTAAGAATGCTAACTTAGCTTCTCCCTTGTGCACCTTTTCCATAGTGTTCTTTATCCATCTTACGTATAGCATCTCCTCATCAATTTTCAGTTCACCAGTTTTCATGATTGCTCTGAAGATAACATCCCTCAAAATGGTTACGCCAAGAGAACGATACTCATCTGACCAAGCAGCATCCATAAACTGGGAAACAACTTTCTCATTTTTCAACAACAAACCATAAGACCTTTTTCCATCATAAACGCAGAAAGCATGCTTCGCCTTATGTCTTTCCAGAAAACTTCTCAGAGCTTCAGCATTAGAATCAATTTTTGAGACTGTGAAGAACTCCCTGAACTTCTGCAAAGTATCGTCAGTCAGCTCGATTTTTTTCAGAAGACGATGTGTTGCCAAGATAATTAATCCTTCATCTTGTATAGGAACCATGTAACTCATCCGAAAATTGAACGCTAAATCTTCCGTCCATCCTCCTTGTTTGCGTCTTTCATCTCTGTAGGTAATAGCCGTCTCATATCTATGGTGCCCATCAGCAATCACAAACTGCTTGTCTATCACCGCTTCTTGAACCAACTTTATCTTTTCTGGATCGGTCAATTTCCAAATTAGATTTCTGACGTTTAAGGAGTCTTTAACGTCTATCAGTGGATCGGTCTTTGTGGTTCTTGCGAAAAGGTTAATGGTTATTTTCTCCGGGTCTGGGTAAAGTAGGAATCCGGTTTCGAGGTTTTTTTGGGTTGCCTGCAGCATGTTCAATCGGTCGATTTTCGGTCCTTTATGTGTGATTTCGTGAGGGAGAACTTTGTTTTCCACGTAGGGATGCAGACGCAAAGCAGCAATGAATCCTGTGCGGGTGTAGATTTGTCCCAAGAGTTCGAACTCTTGTTTGTAGACAAAAATTGCGGGTTTCTTATCTTTTTTCAGTATCCCTTCATTCATCCATTGGCGTATTCGTTGCTTGGCTATTTCGTATCTGTTTTCTTCCATTGGCAGGGTTAGTCGGCAGTAGTTATACACTGATTCTTTATAGTATTTCCTCTGCATGTCAGAGTCAATTTTGTCGTAAGGTTGAGCGATTAGATTCTCATAGCTGCCTGCCTTCTCAGTGTATCGTACTGCTCTGAATGGCCTAATTTCAACCATGCAGTTCGGCTCACTTGAGTTTTTCCAGTTCTTCGATCACTCTTTCAGCTATTTGTACACCTGCCCTCAATTGTGCTTCTTTAGTTTGAGCACCAATATGTGGTGTAGCATGAACGTTTCCAAGTGTGAGCAACTTATGTTTTCCAGGTGGTTCTTCTTCAAAAACATCTGTTGTCGCGGCTTTGACTTTGCCTGACACGAGAGCCTGATATAGCGCTTCTTGATCAACTACTCCGCCGCGTGAACAGTCAATTATCATGACTCCATCTTTCATCATGTCGAATTCTCTCGTTGATAGTATATGTCTGGTCCGCGAAGTTAGCGGAACATGGATTGAGATAAAGTCAGCTTTCGGAAGCATGTCTTTCAGAGAAACAAATCGATCATAAACTCGGCTTCTCACCACAATTACTTTCATGCCTAGGGCTAATGCCAGTTTTTCAACGATTTTCGCAATGTTTCCGTAGCCTATTAAACCAAGGGTTTTCCCATGGACTTCTACGCCTTTGAGTTCCTTCTTTGCCCATTTTCCCTCGCGAAGAGTAACCGTTCCTCTGACTACGCCTCTTGTAAGTGCCAGCAAGTGACCAATTGCCATTTCAGCGACACTGATTGAGGATGCTTGCGGAGTGTTCACCACA
>JAEOSV010000080.1 GCA_016840185.1 Candidatus Hermodarchaeota archaeon
CGCTAGTCACGTGGATATGACCACAGTGAAGTATATCCGGGACCTCGTCAATTACTAGCCAATCCCGAGGCTCGGCGACTATTGTTGTGCTTTTTCCATAGATTGGAGCTAGATGACGACCTCTAAGCATTTCACGCATTGCTGCATAGCTGGCTTCAACTTCTGGCTTTGAGAGGGCACCCATAATATCAACAAGGCTATCACCGTGATAAATCATAAGATTCACACCATGTAAATTTACTTGAGATGGACACCCTAGCGACATTACTGATAATCCTGCATCGCGTAACGGAGCCAAGAAATGATCATCGATTGCTGGGCGTGGTATTGCCACACGAACCCCATCGTGGTTTCCTGGTGCTATGAGGATGCTAATATGGTTTGGAATCTCCTGAAGTAGTTGATTAAGCCCATTGAATTGACTGTCAAGATCAAAGACTGTAATTTCTTGTAATTGATTTGGATATACACCGATTCCATCAACTAGGTCTCCATTGATTACAATGTATTTCACTGATCCAGCCAATTCCACATGCTCGTCATCACCTTCTTTTCCTTGTAGCCAGTCAATTAATCGTTGAAAGACTTTTTCTAAGAAATGTTGACTGCCAAAATGGATATCCGACAGTAGTAAGACACTGATGTCTTCTTTAGCTCGATTATTTCGACGATTTGAAGGAATATCAGGTAAGTACAAATCCTTTGCAATAAGCATTTCAGAGCTAACTGGGTTACCTTCAATAACGAGAACCTGATCGAGAAGCACCGTGGTCGCTTTACTCAATAATTTCGGGTCCCGTTGTTGGATAATCACTGTAAGCTTACCTGAGGGATCTTCCACTTCCAGAGCAATATTGCCACTTTTTGTAAGGTTCTTGTTGGTTACAATTCCAACGATTTTGACAGTTTTGTCTTTCACTTTCGAATCGCGAGTTTCGGTTGCATACTGGATATCGATTATTCCCTTGCCATCAACACGTTGAGCAAAAATTTCCCGCAATCGATAATATCGATCCTGGAAATTTTGAATAAAATCATCAATGGTTCCTTTGCTTCGGAGCTCAGGGGTTGGATCTTTGATGACTTGAATGTCCGGTTTAATATCTTCAGCAATGGTTTTCGAGCTCCTAGTTTTTGGGATCTGGAGCTCTTGACTAGTTTTTTCATCTTCCTGAGTGTGGTTTGCTTGGTCTTGTAAGGACGCTTGAAGATGTGAGGGCTCTAAAACGGGTGTTTCGGTAGGATGATAGGATTCAGAAGTTAAGAAGCGATCAACAATTTGGTGGGGGTTCTTCTCTGTTTGTAGCATGTTCAAAGTTTCAGGGCTGATTTGAAAACCTGCTTTGAGTAATTTTGAAATTGCTTTCTGGACATTAGGGTCGATTGGTGACACGCTTTTTCGCCTTATAGTTAAGATTCCTATTCTTTATGTGAATGTACGTTGAGATGATATCATAAGGAACTTTGAAGATAAATACGTCGATACGTTTCATCGGTGATTAATATGGAAGCACGAAAACTACAGAGTGTTGGTGGGTCCTATCTCTTATCAGTTCCAAAACGATGGGTGGATGCCAATGGTTTGAAGAAAGGTTCAATGATTTTGGTTCACGAAAGAGCCGATGGAATGCTCATCATTGATCCGAGACTTGTTGAGGACTCTCTTCGTCAACGGAGTGAGATTACTGACCCATCAAATGTAGGTCGGGATATTCTGGCTGGATATTTGGCAGGAAATGATGTAATTGGGATAAAATTAGGACAAGCAATGACTCCTGCTTTGAAACGCGAGGTCAAGCGAATGTCTGAATTTCTTGTTGGTGTTGAAATCATGGAAGAAGATGCATCGATGATGACCCTCCAATGTCTCATTCCCAGGAGTATTGACGCAATGACTTACCTCAAACGTACCTATGGCATTGCTGCGAAAATGCACGAGGATGCCATCCGTGCGTTCATTCGAAATGACCAAGAACTTGCACAGGATGTAATTGACCGAGACAGAGAAGTTGATCGTCTATATTTTCTCGTGGTTCGCCAACTCCGGAAGGCCATTGCGTCGCCGATTGGAGATCTTTTCTTATCGCCACTTAATTTACTGGATTATCGGCTTGTGGCGAAAGAAGTTGAAGCGATTGCTGACGGCTGCTCAAACATAGCGGAGCAATTGTACTCCGAAGATTATGTCGCTCCACCTCGTCACTTCTCCCGTGTGTTATCGAAATTAAGTGAACAGGTTGTCCTCGCTCATCGCGAAGCAATTACAGCAGTTTTGCAACAAGATAACGTTCGCGCACGACGTGTAATAGAAATGAAAGAGACAACAAATGCCCTTGTTACTGAGATTACTGAGGTTTTAGCAAAACAGGAGACATCGGTATTACCAGTTTATGATCGCGTAGTTCACAATATGGAACGTATCTTTGAATCTAGCATCGATATCGCTGATTTGGTAATATAATAACAAATTGGCGCGGAGTAAGGGATTTGAACCCTTGCGACCGTGAGGTCACTGGATGACTCGGTTCAACTCGAGTCCAGCGCGTTACCGCTCCGCCAACTCCGCAGAATACTAGACTATGAATTTCGTGCCCAATAAACATTCTTTTCTTTTTGAGGCATATTCAATATCACCCAAAGACTTTATTTCGAGGGACTAATTTTCTTCACCGAATAAAGGTGAGAATCCATGACCTTAACCAAGGACGTCATGACTATTCAACGAAAATACAAAATCATTGGACGAAAAGAAATCATTACCCAATGCCTCGCCGCTGATACTGCAAATAAACACTTACTCATTGAAGGACAAGTCGGTGTAGGAAAAACAACCATCGCTTCTGCTATCGCAGACTTCCTAGGACGCACCTTCCTTCGTGTTGATGGTGATGAACGGTACACTTCAGCCAGGTTAGTGGGTTGGTTTGATCCCCCCGTTGTGCTGAAAGATGGGTATACGCGGGATACGTTCATTCCTGGTCCCCTAACCGAGACAATGGAAAATGGCGGTGTTCTTTTTATCAATGAATTGAATCGTATGCCTGAAGCCACACAAAACACGCTCCTTCCTGTTATGGATGAAGGACGTTTACACGTACCCAAACTTGGTACTATCAATGCGAAAAGTGGGTTCCGTATTATCGCAACGCAGAATCCTGAAGCCAGTGTTGGTGTTACGCCACTCGGTGAGGCACTCCGCGATCGCTATGTTTGGCTGTATTTAGATTATCATACTGAAGCCGAAGAAAGAGAAATTGTAGCAACTAATACAGATATCAAGGACGAAGAGCTGGTCAATATTGCTGTAGCGATAACACGGTCAACTCGGGATTATACCGATATCAGACGTGGAGCAAGCGTCAGAGGGGCCCTTGATACTGCAGCCCTCTACACACAACTTCCTGGGGAAGGCCACTCCATCTGGGAGCAAGCTGCCATTATGTCCCTAGTACCAAAAATCGAACTCCATGACAATTCTCAAAAATCACCCGTGGAAGTAATTCGAACACTGGTGAAGGCAGTATTGGCAAATTTTTGATCGCTGAGGAGGAACCATCCTCCGATGACGTGCCCATTGTGCTTTCCGGTACTATTTCAGATGAGAAACTTTTCGAATCTGAAATCCGTGTACAGGGACGCGATTTTCAATATTATCTACGCTTAGGTCGAAGCTTTGATTACCCCACAGCGAAAGAAATGGCTGAAATTGCCATAGAACTCGGAAATGTGCAAGCTCTTCAAGCTCTTGCTCAACTTCAACCAATCGCCACTAGTGAAGCTATCTCAACACAAGATGGCGTACACCTTATCGCCAAATCAGCTCGCGAAGGCAATGTCGTCGCCCCACTCTTATTCTTCCAACTCCGAAATCAAATCCGAGGACAATACAAACAAACTTTCCGTCAACTCGCCCGTGCCACGATTATCCATTCGGCTCTCCGAATAAGTGGACGCGGACTAAGACCTGAAAGAATCAAACTTGTCCCATTCCATCCTGGGATAGATGAATTTGATCTCGATACTACAATGGAAGAAACATTACTCAAACCCAAATACATCAACTATTCAGACATTATTGGAATCGAACGAGTAGCACGAAAAAAGGTAGGAACCATCATTCTCGACACGTCAGGATCCATGGCGGGTCCCAAACTCCTCACTGCCGCAACAGCTGCAGCTGTGGCAGCTTACCATCTACGTCACGATAAATACGCCCTCATAGCTTTCAACACTCAAGCCAGTACCATCAAAACTATGGACCAAAAAATCACAATCGATCATATCGTTGATACTATTCTCGACACCGAACCCGCCGGGTACACCAATATCAGCGACGCACTCAATACTGCTTTCCCGCAATATCAACGTGCTCATCGAACTGAATCATGGGCTATCCTTATCACAGACGGGATAGCAAACCGTGGTGGTCCTCCTGAAGCCTACGCTCGGAAATACTACAACCTTCACGTCCTCCAAACACCGGGAACCCATCCCCAAGGGGAAGAAACCTGTCAACAAATCGCTCAACTTGGACGTGGGCGCCACATCAAAGTTAACTCCTATACCGAAGTACCCCGTGCACTCATTCGCCTATTAAAACGAACATAGAAGAAACGCAACTAATACAATCTAAATCACTTACAAGGGACCCGGTTCGTCTCCGTGCTGTGGATACACATGCTTCACCAGCAGTGTACATTGAGGTTGATATTTAATCCCCACTAATATTTCGCACTATAGTATCGAAACAAAAAGATGTACTCACATCACTATCTCAAAGGCGCAAAGCTTAAATCAACCTCACGGGCTCTTCACTACCACCAACCCATTAGCGGGGTGGGGTAGCCAGGATATCCCGCGGGGCTCATAACCCCGAGATCAGTTGTTCAAATCAACTCCCCGCTACCACTCCTTTTTCTCCGTATGTTTTTTAATAACAAAAAACGCAGTGGCCGCGTCCGACTGCTAGATAATACCCCCGGCACACTTCCGGACCCTCAACCAGCAGTCGGCTCCCTATGGGGGAGATGCCCAATCCTAAACCAACGAGACATCCAATCAGTTCGCGGATTGCACACCAATCGGCCACCCGGACAACGACCAAGCAGTCGCGTCAACGATTCCCAGACTGAATCATAAAAAAACTCCACACCCAACCCACTGTTTACGCTCCCAATACTATTAAGAAAGTTACCCCATGTAAAGAAAGTTTACGGGAGAAACTCAACAGGAACCTTCCACAAATGACCCCCACACTGCCTCCAGATCAAACCAACTCCATCACACAACTCCAAGCGGAAGCCATTGACACATTCGCAAATATCGCAACCAACATTGAGACTATCCTTGGTTCCCCACCCATCGACCACTACATTGCAATCAACTTCAAGCCCATTTCTTTGAAACTCACCGGACCCCGGTTTGGCGCAATAGAGCACCAAGACGATTCGAAACGGTATACTCTCGACCTTTCCCGAGATCTACTCACCCAATACCCAAAATATCTTGACCCAATTCTTTGGCGCGAAGCCTATCTTCTTCACCTTCCATCCGTCATCCGCCAAGTTACCCAAGCTGCTGACCTAGGTATCTATTGTTACCATCGCTATGCTCTCAGAACAAAAAAACAGCGGAACCAGTTCCTTCGAATCTGGCAAACGATTTCACCTCCGCTATATTACACGTTTTACCGTTATTACCCCACAGCAGGGTTTGAGTACTTCGACCATCTCGTCGATGGTAACTTTCTTAAAATGGCGAAAGACTGGTTCAAACCCTTCATCCAATTATCAACACCAATGACCACGGAGAGTTATACTGAGAGTCTTGAGCGCTGGATGTTTAATTATCATAGATTTTTACGTCCAATTGAACTCAAAGTTCTTCAGGGTTTGAACAACTGCTTGACCTGCTCACAAATCGAGTTAGCGGAAAAACTCAAACTTCGCCAACCAACGATCAGTCAGGTAATCAAGCGACTAGCAGAAAAACATCTGCTACGGTTTATTATCTTTACAAATTACCCAAAACTTGGACTACAACCAGTTACAGTCAAATTTACCGCAACAAAAATGAAAATCATCGATTCATTAATGCAGATGATTGCCAAAATTCGGTACTCACTTGCGATGCAGGAATTTGATAATCAACTCCTAGCCTCATTCTTAATTCCAACAGAACGTATAACCCGATTCCGCCAATGGTTAAAACAAGTCTCCGCTAGTTATAATCTTGTACTACCGGAACTGGGATCGATTTCGGAAAGAATGCATGCTCGAAACTTTGACATTTATTCACCCCAAAAAGGCGGCTGGTTATCTGAAACCGAATCGCTTCTTGAGAGTTTTTCCCGAATAATATCTGAAAAATTAACATCCCATTTGCCTCCCATCAATTCCTTTAAATTAGCACCACCTCACGTCAAAGGAACTCTCAAGATAAAACACCAAGATTTCATTTACATGCAAAGGGCAACTGAAGCCTATTTTTCCACGAGACACATGAAATTTTTTGAATCCCATGAACTGCGTGAAGCTGGTTACAAAGAATCCGAACATATGACATATCGACGACGTGTGAAGTATTTAGAAAAAAATGAACTAATTAGCCAACCCCTCGGAGTAGGTTTGTTAAATATCGGACTAAATTCAGTCATATACCTATACCTTATGACTTCGAAAGAGGAAACAAAGAGGATCTTTTCAGCATGTCAACTATTCCCACATATCTCTGGGATAGTATTGGATAACGGAACCGGTGTTGCCACCCTCCTTATCCCTTCAGCGATTGCAGTATCATTAATGACATCATTAGAAAGCTTGTTTACAGCAATCGATATTCCTGCAATCATATCGATGAAACCTGCATGGAATGCTTATGGGTGGACTGTACCTCCAGTAGTAGATTCTATGAATTATAACTTTGAAACCAATAGATGGATTTGGACCAAAGATACGTTACCTCCTCCTCGAACCCAATAGCATTTTTTCAGTCTAAAGGAAGCTCTTTGATAGTCAATCTATTGAAAAAATCGACTAATTGGTTGCAGTTTTTTTCCCTTTTTTGCAAACAGATTTTGGTCTTTAAAACTGTAGTTCCGAATGGAAAACTTACTGATAATAAAAAGGAGGCATCCTATACTATGTGGCCCCCATCTCGCCCCGATCCGTTTTAACAATTACTAGAACATATGAAGAGGAATCTTACTCTTGTATCCCCCGGCTCATCTAGAGAAATTCCAGCACCCCATAGCTCCTGGTTAACAGATATGTAAGGGAACCCGACAGGGTTTCCTCTTTATCTTTTTTCGGAAATATTTTTGATTTGTAAAGGGGTTTCTTCTCTCTCATTTTTTTTCGTTGAAATCGGAAAGTAGAATTACCCTCATCCCCTTGTATTGCCATCGTATGGATGGTCGGTTGTATTGGGGTTTCGTAAGCTAATACAAGAGTTTCATCGGAAACAGGACCGAATAGCAAAGGAACTCGTCCTTGAGCTCTTGCCTCGACAAAAAGACCGCATTATACAACTCTCTTGGGGTGACATCCCTCTCATCTTTGATCAATCAAGATTTGGTGCCATCGAAACCCAACTTATCGACCGACCCCGTGGGGGCTGGCAAGTTACCCTCGCCAAGGCTCTGCAAAACGTCGATGTAGCTATAATAGACTGGGTACTCTGGCGCGAAGCCCTCATCAGTCTGTTACTTCCTCACCTGCGACATATTCCGGAAGCCGCCGATCTTGGCCTCTACGCAGGGCTTCAATACGGTGAATATCCTCACTCTGATTACGAATCACTCATCAACCTCTGGAAGCAGGTTTCTCCACCACAAAACTACCAACACTACATTTACGATGCACCCTTTGGCTTCCCTCTTTTTGACCAGGTGGTCGCCGGCGACTTCCTCCACCGCGCTATTCCTTGGCTCAACACTCTCCGCCCTACAACCACACGTACACCCCTCACTACCTCCACCTACACTGCCGCTCTCGAACGCTGGATGCTCGAAACTCACATCCTCCTCACTCAACCCGAACATCAGATTCTCACAGCCATCAGCCGTCTCACCACCCCCCTCCACCAAAGTCGCCTTGCCGACCAACTCAATATAAGCAACGCTAGCCTTAGCCAACACCTCACAACCCTCGCTCAACGCCACGCCCTCCGCCTTAACCACTTCATTAATCTCCCTCTCATTGGCCTAACCCCCTTCGAACTTCTCATTCATGCTTCCAATTACCAAACCCAACAACAGATTACCAATATCCTTAGCCAAATCCGCTACACATGGTTTATCAACCCCATTCAACGCACCCGTCTCCACTGCCGGATATTCATACCAACTAAAAACATAGTAGAATTCCACGAATGGCTCACGGAACTCAAGAAAAAATCAGATTTACATAACATCGAACTGATTCAAACCGCCGATATTATCCAAACCTGGAATTTTGACATATACATTCCTAACTATGGATGGCATAACGATCTGACACCACAGCTCAACCAAATGCATGTCATCTTTGACGAAGAATACGATTCCTTAATACCATCCATCTCAAAATTATCAATGTCTTATTCCCTTCTCGAAAATACTAAGAAATATCCTGTAGCTCTGCGCCATGAAGACTTCACCTACTTTCTCCGAGCTGCCGACATTCACCAAATCACTGATCGCATCACCCCCCAAGCCTCAAAAGAACTCCGGCAGGCTGGTATCTCGGACACAGCTCACATGGTCTACAGACGCCGAATTAAGCAATTGGAGCAGTTAAAAGTAAGTCAGGTAAAAGGCATGTTTCCATTGCATCTAGGACTTGATTCAGTAATTCAAATCTATATCAACGAATCAAGAACAACTACCGAGCAGATTCAGAAATCATTGAGCATTTTTCCTAATATAAACGGGTTAAATTTCGACAACGGTAATGGAATGATATTTCTTTATATTCCAAATAATAGTGCAGTAGAAGTCTTATCTGAAATTCGTAAATTGCTCTTGAAATATGACATTAACTCAATCATTGAAACAAAACCTTCCTGGCAATCAATAACTGGATTTGAATATCCAGTGAAACTGCAGAATTATGATCTTGAAAAAAGAGAATGGAAATGGGAGCAAAATACTTTACCAAAACTTGGGTCAAGATAATTCACTCCTCATTCGAATTTGTACATGCGTTTTATGAAGGGAATGGGTCACGTGCGGGGTACATTATTTTGATGCCTCCAGGGGTTGGTAACTAACAGAGATGCTTCGAAAACCGTATATAAAGACGAAAAATTCGGTGCAAAAAAATTCCAAAAAACCCCGACAAATTCATCGGTTTTTGGGGATTATGAAGAAGTGGTGGCTCGGACGGGATTTGAACCCGCGACCACTCGGTTATCAGCCGAGTGCCCCACCAGGCTAGGCCACCGAGCCACGAAACGTTTGGGGCGTGGAGTTGGTTGCTTATATGGGTTTTGTCAGTGAACCGTTGTTAGGTGGGAGTGGTGGAGTGACCGGGACTTGAACCCGGAACCTCGTGCGTGCGAGGCACGCGATCTACCATTGATCTATCACCCCACGGGGTTGCGGGGTTATTTGGGTGGGGGTATTTTTGTGTTATCCTTTGTGTGGAACTTCAATGCTTGGATGTTATGCATGCGCTTAAGGTCTTCACTATAGGGCTTGAGGGGTTTGGGTGCTGTGACTGTGGGGAGGGCTTCGCGGAGACTCATTTTATGGTCCTTTTTGTGTTTCCAGACATCAGCGTTGAATTGGGTGAGGGTGTCAGTGGGATGGTTCTCAGCGAGTTCGGAAATTGGTTCGGGGAATTGGTGTTTGTGGATTGAGGTTTTGTTATCGTAGAGTTCGCGATGTATTTTGTCGGTGATATAAGGGCAGATGGGTGCTAAGAGTTTCAAGATGGCGTTGAGGACCGTGTGGAGTGTATGCCAGGCGGCGGTGCGTCCAGTGTCATCGTTTTCAGAGTAGGCGCGACCTTTGACAAGTTCGAGATAGTGGCTGGCGAAGAGGTCCCAGGTGAAGATGCGGAGTTCACGGGAGGGGATGATGAAATCTAGTTTTGCGTATCCTGCTTTTGATTTTTCAATGAGGCGGTTGAGTTCGGAGAGAATCCAGTGATCAGCTGGTTGAAGTTCGAAGGTCTTATCTTTGGGTTGGGGGAATCCGGAGATGAAACGGGAGATATTCCAGAGTTTAGTGAGGAAACGATGAGCGCCAGCAAGACGGCCTTCGTTGAATCGGTAGTCGGAGCCAAGTGAGGCTTCGAGAGCGCCCCAGAAGCGGAAGGCGTCGGCGCCGTATTTTTCGATAATGGGGTTGGGGTCAATGGTGTTACCACGGGATTTACTCATGGCCTCGCCTTTTTCGTCCAGCCCATGACCGCTAATCCAGACGTATTGGAAGGCGGGGGCTTGGAAGAGTTGGTAGGTGCGGAGGATGGAGTAGTAGAGCCAGGTTCGGACAATGTCTTTGCCTTGAGGTCGGATGCTGGGGGGGAAGTGGTTTTTAAAGAATTTATCGTCTTTGGTGTAAAAGATTGTAACGAGTCCGCTAATGGACGAGTCCATCCATGTGTCTAAGGTACGGGTTTCGCCTTCGAATTGGTCAGTGGTTCCGCATTTGGGACATTTATCAACAGGTGGGGGGTCCTTCCAAGGTTGATAGTAAGGACCTGGTGGCGGAACGATCGTTTCGTTACATTTCTTACAGTACCAAAGGGGAACCTCGGTGCCGTAGTAGCGACGACGACTGATAGGCCAGTCCCGGCTGACACTGTTAATCCAATCAACGAGAATCTGTTTATTCTTGATGGGGAAGAAGGTCATTTGTTCAACGGTTGTTCTGAGGTCATCGATGAATTGCAATTGCTTCAGATAGTATTCGGGCATGGCAACGAATTCGATGGGATTTCGACTTCTCCAACAAGTTGGTGTGCGGTGCATAGTGGGCTCTTCTTTAAGAACGAGGCCCTGTTCCTTCAGATCTTTGAGGATGGCTTTCCGACCTTCTCTGACTGTAAGGTCTTTGTAGGGACCTGTAATTTCTGTGAGTTTGCCGTCAGGACCTAGGGCATTGATGGGTTCTAGTTGTAGTTCTCGGAATAGTCGAACATCTGTGTAATCGCCGTAACTACAGACCATCACAACGCCGGTCCCAAATTCAATGCGTGCTTCATGATGTGCGATGATCGGAACCGGTTTATTGTACAAGGGGGTGGTTGCAGTTTTTCCGTGTAAGTGTTTGTACCTTTCATCTTCAGGATTAACCAGAATGGCTGCACAGGCTGAGAGGAGTTCAGGGCGAGTAGTTGCAATGGGTAATTCGTCCTTTGTTCCTTCGATGGTAAACTTGAGCGTTGAAAGAGCGGTTTCTAAGTCTTTGTATTCGACTTCGGCGTCTGCAATGGTGGTCCCGCATTCAGGGCACCAATTATTGGGGCGGTCATCGATGTAGATGAGTCCTTTGTTGTAAAGTTCGATGAAGGTGCGCTGGGTCACGGCACGATATTCTGGGCTATCGGTCCGATACATTTCATCATCTTTGAAAGAATTACAACTGAGTCCAAGACGTTGAGCATGGGCGACAATAATCTCCTCGTTGCGGTCTAAGAATTCTGCGCATAATTCCAAGAACTGTTGCCGGGGCATTTCGTGCATACTTTTTTTGTAGGCTTGTTCAACTTGGACCTCAATGGGTAAGCCATTGCGATCCAAACCCATGGGGAAAATGATGTCATAACCTTCCATGCGTCTTGCTCGGGCAATCATGTCAATTTGCGCATAATGAGTTGATCCACCAACATGCCAGGGACCACTCAAATAGGGTGGTGGAGTGTCAACGGAAAAAACTGGATTTTTTGTGTCTTTTTTGAAAGCGTAGAGTTTGTCTTTCGTCCATTGTTTTAAGATTTCTTCCTCAATTTCCGGCTTCCATCGTTTCTCTTTAAGTAACATATCGTGCCCCATCGTTTCCAACTTCTTAATTCAATTTCACAGTAATGTGCAAAATCGACATGCATTATGGTTTTTTGTTTAGCTAAAAGACGGCATTCTTTCGCACGTTAAAAAGGCTTTCTCCAACTTTTTTTACCCTAAGCTTGTTCAGCCCACCGGAGAACGGCACCAATACCACGAAACGAACTAAGGAGTTGTTTACCTTCTTCCGTTTCGGGTGAAATTATTTCAATCTCAGCACCTGTTTCCCTCGCAACCTCACCAAGCTCCTCAATAATATCTTGAGCCTGAGAAATTTGCAAAGACTGATTCTTGCACTTTTCACACTTCTGGTTTTCAAGTTTATTTACGAGTTTAGGAATTGCATCTGGAGCCAGGGTTTTTTCCATTGTGTCTCCGCAAGATCCGCATTTTATGGTAACGCGACTGTAGTCTACTCCTTCGGATATGAGAATAATTTCAACAGCTCCCCGGTCCAAAGCTTCACGCACTTGTTTTTCACCATAAGTAGCCCGACCCGTATCTCGCGCAACTTCACCCAGAAATCGCTGAACCAGACGTTTCTCTTCGACTAGCCGCTGGTTACGAAGAATGTCTTCAGATTTTTCGACCAAAGCCCGAATTCCTTCTTCACCAGCATATGCTGTATCAAGAACCGCTAACACCTTATCTTTCAAAGGTGGCTTCAGGTAACCTTTCTCCGAAAAGGTATCTTTTGTAAAGCCTGGTCCACCTATAATGATGCCCTTGAGATCCGCTACTTCCTCAAAATATTCCCGAGTCATTTCACCTGATCGAGTGAGAAATTCATGAGCCGCCTGTTCAATTAGGCGTTCAAATCGACGTTGGCTTTGCCCCCCTGCTCGGTGTTTACCCATTATCCCGGATTTGACGGTTTTAATAATGTTGAGCCCGGTCCCACGGAGTAACGCCCAGGCGGCTGCACTGCGATCAATTGAGATGAGCCCATAGCTCTCCTTGGGTGTCAGCATTTCACGAAGCGGGTCAAGCCAAAACTCGGCGGCGCATCGATAGATATAGACGTTGACAGGTTCAGGCGGTTCAATGAGGTAGATTTCCATTTTTTCACTACCGGGAGCTCCATGGGGAATAGCTCCAGCAAAGACCGCTAAACCATGTGGTGGGGGCTTGGGTATGATTTTCAGTCGTTGAATAACGGTTTGGATTGCATCCATGACGTTTTTGCGGGTTGATTTTGACTTGATGTTTGTGGCTGTACCGTATTCGGTGCGCAGTGTACCTAAGACATCGTTCATATTGCGTTCGGGGGGTATGTATAGTGTGACGAGTTCAGTGTGGAGTCCCTTTTTCTGAGCGAGCGTGTCCACTACCTTCTTGAGTTTGAACCGCTGAAAGGATTCACTGGTAGTAGACATTGTTAACAACTCCCTGTTCGCAATAAAGCAAAAAGGCAAGGATATACCATTAAGTGCGAGCAGCAACCGTTAAATGCCATCATAAACTTTTCGAACTATAAGGGTGTTGATATGAAGTTTATTCTAAAAATTGGTGGGTCTCTTCTCTTTGATAGTGATCGTAATCTCAATTTGGACCAATTCAAACAGTTTGCACAGGTTGTTCGCCAATTAAAAGATGAAGGTCATGATTTGGTTCTCGTTGTAGGAGGAGGAGTTTTAGCGAAGAAACTGGTTGAAAAAGGGAAGACTTTGGGTGCCAATCGAGATGCATTGGATCAATTGGGTATTGCTGCAACTTGGGTGTGTGCACAACTGATGATTGCAGCATTGGAGGATTTGGCTTATCCTACTCCCATCATGACGGAAGAACAGCTAATCACTTTGAAAGATATTGACGAATTGCTTGTATTAGGTGGGCTTCATCCTAGACAATCAACGAATGCTGTAGCCGCTCGAGTAGCTGAACTCACCGAAGCAAAGGTTTTGGTCAACGTTACGGATGTTGATGGCGTATATGATAGTGATCCAGACAAAAATCCAGAGGCGAAGCTCCTTTCTGAAATTACATTAGAGGAATTACGTGAAATTGTATCCTCACTTGCCAATGAACCAGGGGCATATCCGTTGTTTGATCAGCGTGCTTTGGAAATCATTGGACGAGCGGGAGTTGAAATCTGGTTTGTCAACGGAAAAACGCATCAAAATGTCGTTGATGCAGTAAAGAATGAGCACATTGGGACCCGAGTAACCGTTTCTTAGCCTTCTAAGCCCCAAACAAAATCCGAGAGAAGATTTTTTTCCTAAGACCCCCTTGTATGGACACAGATTTCCATCATAAGCGGTGAGGTTGGCTACGCAAATGGGTCGGTTAAAAGAATTATTTGGAGATACACCACAAGTTAGACTATTGGAAGTACTCATTGAACAAAAAGACACAACAATGCACCTTTCCATGCTTGCACGTCGTGCCAATGTCTCCGTGTCGTCAGTTGAACGGTGTCTTCTCCCGCTCATTAAAACCGGTATCGTTTCTGATATCCGGTTCTTTCGTCGGCGTCGGATTCTTCATTTGAACCCAAAGCATCCAATCGCTCAGCTATTAGTGAATTTCGTTCATGAAGTTGAAAATGACTGGGATTCACCATAAGTGAAACTGGTCTCATTAATGGCCTGCCAGTTTCTTAATGCGCCCAAGAAAATTCTTAGGGTGAATAGTTTCTGCCCATCGTAATTTCTTTCCAACCTCGATATGAACGAGGGTCTCGGATCTTCGGAAAGAACGGTGAACATATCCCAAAGCAATTCCTTTTCGAATCAACGGAGAAATCGAACCGCTTGTAATCTCTCCAATTTTTTCACCCTTGATAAAAATCGAATTTCCTGTACGTGGTATACCCTTTCCCATTAAAATTAGTCCAACTCGGACTCGTTGGGTTTTTTCTCGTTTTTCAGCAACTAAAGCTTCTTTTCCAATGAACTTTGTCTTTTTCAGGTTGACAACAAAACCGATTCGTGCTTGATATGGCGTAGTTTTTTCGTTGATATCATTGCCATAAAGTACCATCCCTGCTTCCAAGCGAAGGGTGTCACGGGCTGCGAGTCCAACCGGGACCGCTCCTGTTGCTTTCCCTTCCTTAAGGATGCTCTCCCATAGCTGTATGGCTTTTTCATTCTCTTTCAAGCTGATATTCGGTTGAGCAATTTCGAACCCATCTTCTCCCGTATATCCACTACGAGTGGCAATCACTTCAAAGCCATCTAGTTCTGTTCGAATTGCGTTAAAACGAGGAACCGACGTTAAATCTTTAGAGGACAGTTTCTGAAGAATCTGGACCGCAGCTGGTCCTTGGAGTGCAAACATGGGGGTATTATTCGAGATATCTGAAATTGTCACATCAAAGGCTTTACTGTGTTTTTTCATCCATGCAAAGTCTTTCTTGCGGTTGGCACCATTTACAACCATGTAATACTCCTCATCGGCAAGTCGGAACATGAATAAATCATCAACGATTCCGCCCTTCTCAGTGCAGAACACGCTGTAGGTCCCGGCTCC
>JAEOSV010000081.1 GCA_016840185.1 Candidatus Hermodarchaeota archaeon
GATAATTCCCTCTGTATCAACTGCAATGAACATGACTCCTGCCATGTCAAAGTACCTCTGGGCTCGGTCTCTTTCCAGTCGTAGAATCTCTTCCCCAAGTTTTCGTTCATTGATGTCAATGACGGTGATCTGGGTTGCTGGTTTTCCTTGATATTCGATCACGGAGAGGGATAGCTCAAACCATCGTTTAGTGCCATCTTTCAGAGTTCCCCGCAATTCCATTGTTGAAGAAACGGGTTTGCCTTGAACGATGTTTTGCAGTTGTTCCCACGGAATATTTCGATCATCAGGGTGAATGATTTCAAAAATCTGCCAAGTTTCAAAGGCAAGAACATCTTCTTTTGTATAACCACTAATTTGAATAAACGCAGGATTTACAAAAACGACCTTACCCCCTTGGATGATGAATAACCCTTGAATAGATTGTTCAACCAACTTTTGATAAGCCACTTCGCTATGTGCTAATTCAATCTGTTTCTGTTTCAAATCAGTAATATCTTTCTGAATGGAAATCGAGTATTGCATGTACCCATCTTCATCACGGATAGCATTAGCACTAAGCAGAACCCAACGTCTTTCTCCGGATTTACTTTGAATAATGAGTTCTTCATCATATATGGTGCCGTTGTCCTTCCATGACAAGAAGAGCTCTCTCGCTTTAGCCTCGCATTCAGGAGCATAGATGTGTCTAATATGCTTGCCGATGAGGTCAACCCGTTTATAACCCAGTACTTGAAGAGCAGCTTTGTTAAGGTCTAAAAGAATGCCTTGGGGGGAGACCATGTAACAATATAGTGGGGCATTTTCGAAAAAAAGTCGAAACCTAGGATCCTCTTCGTCCTTGTCGAGTTCCAAATCGTCCTGCTTGTGTGAAGACATACTCGTGCACGCAAATGTCTTTCATTGTCCCCAAGTCAATTGACTTAAAGAATCTGTGCTGGAAAACAGTACATATCTGTTTCGGGGTTTAGCGAAACCCATGCAGAAAACTGCGTGAATCACACCTAAATCTCCCAAAGTTTTAAATAGCGCTTTCCGTGACCGGAACGCGTTCTCCTCCCACGGACGCGAGTCCATAATTCTGAGGGAACGCAGATCTGAACCCCTGAAAGCAGTATGCTTGCTAGCACACACCGGTGACAAGCATTGAGTAAAATTGAGATTACATCAACTGAAGCCCGGAAATTCCCTCCTTCAAAGGCCTTTAGCAAACAAGCCTACATTAAAAACATGGAAGAACTGGGAAAAATCTATCAGGAATCCATAAAGGATCCCCAAGCCTTCTGGGCAAAACAAGCAGAAAACCTTGTTTGGTTCGAAAAGTGGCCCGGTCCAGTCCACACCTGGGACCCAATCGAAGCACGGCACACCTGGTTCCAAGGCGGAAAACTCAACGCTACCTACAACTGCCTGGACCGACATTTGAAAACCGAACGCAAGGATAAAATTGCGATTATCTGGGAAGGTGACGACCCTAACCAAAACAAAACCTTCACCTTCCAACAGCTCCATGAAGAGGTTAGCAAATTTGCCAACGTCCTCAAAAAATTGGGCTACAAGAAAGGCGACCGCCTAGCTCTCTACATGCCTATGATTCCTGAGTTAGCCATTGCCATGCTTGCTTGTGCCCGGTTAGGCATCGTTCACAGCATCGTCTTTGGCGGCTTTAGTGCGGATAGCCTAAAGGACCGAATCATCGACGCTGATTGTATTGGGCTTATCACAAGTGATGGCAGTTACCGTGGCGGTAAAACCATTCCACTGAAGATCAACGCCGATGCCGCTCTCAAGAATTGCCCGAACGTAAAATACAGCATCATCGTCAAGCGAACCGGCATCGATGTTGAAATGAAAGGTAAACGTGACTTCTGGTGGCATGAACTCATGGAAGACCCTGACGTCCAAGGTGAATGTCCTGCAGAACCTATGGATGCCGAAGATCCCCTGTTCATCCTCTACACCAGCGGTTCTACCGGGAAACCCAAGGGT
This sequence comes from Candidatus Hermodarchaeota archaeon, assembly GCA_016840185.1. The sequence continues at coordinate 1,990 of JAEOSV010000081.1, forward strand.
GTCCTCCATACCACAGGTGGATATCTCACCTATACCATGACCACTTTCAAGTATGTTTTCGACTATCACGAAGACAATATCTACTGGTGCACAGCGGACATCGGATGGATTACCGGACATAGTTATATCGTCTATGGTCCCCTTGCCGCAGGTGCTACCACCGTCATGTTTGAAGGCGTCCCAACCTACCCTGAACCCGATCGCTTCTGGGCCATCGTCGAAAAATACAAGATTAACCAATTCTACACCGCGCCCACCGCTATTCGTGCCATCATGCGACACGGCGACGAATGGGTTACCAAACACGATCTCAGCAGTCTCAAGCTCCTCGGAACGGTCGGTGAACCCATTAACCCCGAAGCTTGGCTCTGGTACTACAAGGTGGTTGGCAAAGAAAAATCACCCATCGTTGACACCTACTGGCAAACCGAAACTGGAGGCGTCATCATCACCCCAATCCCTGGGGCCGTTGACTTGAAACCGGGCTCCTGCACACTCCCTTTCCCGGGTATCGAAGCCATGATCGTCGATGAATCCGGACAAGAAGTGGGCACCAACGAAGGTGGTTACCTTGTCATCACGAAACCCTGGCCAGGACTCATGCGCACAGTCTATGGTGACCATCAACGATTTATCGACACCTACTTCAAAACCTTCCCACCCTACTACATGACTGGTGATGGTGCACGTAAAGACGAAGACGGCTACTTCTGGGTAGTCGGACGCATCGATGATGTTGTTAACGTATCAGGTCACCGTATGGGAACGGCGGAAATCGAATCCGCTCTTGTATCACATCAAACCGTCGCTGAAGCCGCCGTAGTGGGCTTCCCACACGACATCAAAGGTCAAGCACTGTACTGCTTCGTAACGCTCAAAATGGGTCACGAAAAAACCGAGGACCTCCGTCAAGATTTACGTAAGCATGTCCGCAAAGAAATCGGTCCAATTGCCACGCCAGATAAAATCCAATTCGCTGATGCACTACCAAAAACACGCAGTGGCAAGATTATGCGGCGTATCTTGAAGAAAATTGCTGCAGGCGAGACCAAAGACTTGGGTGACACCTCCACCCTTGCTGATCCGTCAGTGGTACAGAAATTAATCAAAGAACGCGTTTAAGAATAATAAACCGTTCTGGGAGGCTTTCTTGTCTCCCACTTCTCTTTCTTTTTCCACCTTCTGAAATAGGTTTTTTTCCGAACCTGCCGGTTACTAAGGAGTTAAAGCTATTTCCAACGGAATTCAGTTATATCTGCTGTTTCAAGGCATTGGTGGCGTAGCTCTTGCTGGTAGAGGAAAAGGAAACCAAGCTTGAATCCGAACTTACTGGCGAGTTCTTTCTTTCGGTTTTACGAAGTCAGGCAGTTCTATGGCTGTTATCAGTCAATGAGTGGGGAAAGAAACAGAAAAAGTTCACTCAATCCAGTGCTTTAATGATTGGTGCAGCAAGTCTGATTTGGTTTTTATTTCGCACGGGAACGAAACCAACACGAGTCGCTTATCCCTGCCAGCGTGCAGCGGTAAACAATGTGTCCGTATCAGTACATGCATTGCTTCCTGTCACCTTCACAACTCTTCTCGCAGGATTTTCATTACGATCAATCAAGATATCGGTAGCAGGACTCAAGTCAGGATTGAAGCGCTATTGGAAACCCATTGTTGCACTCCTCATCATCATACCCACCGCTGGTTTTGGAATCGCCTTTCTCCTCAATAGTCAACAACCACTACTCCTTGACGGTGATGTGGAATTAACGCTCTCAGGGCAAACCGCAACCTCATCTCCCGCATCCGACATCTTTGTACTCCGAGGTCGAACATTCGCCCATATCACCAATCTAATCAATCTCATGGGCTCCCAAGGTCTTCTCTTTTTCCAGTCAACAACCCCTGGAATTAATCAAGGACCATCAGGCCTCATCGCCAGTAATGATGTTGTTCTAATCAAAATCAACAGCCAATGGGATGAACGAGGTGGTACAAACACCGATCTCTTACGGGAGATCATTCAAACCTTGCTCAACCATCCGGATGGGTTTTCGGGTGAAATTGTCGTAGCTGACAACGGGCAAGGATTTGGCAGTCTTGACTGGGAGGAAAACAATGCTGAAGACCACAGCCAATCCGTCCGAGACGTCGTAAGAAGCTTCTCAACGCTCTATCCTGTTAACATGTTTGATTGGCAAACGATACGGGGAACTGAAGTAGACGAATATTCCGACGGGGATATGGATGATGGATATATCCTCTATGATGTCGCAGACTCCGATACAGGCGTCTATGTATCTTATCCGAAGTTCCAAACAACTGATGGCACTTATCTCAGCTTCAAATATGGTATCTGGACGGGAAGCGGTTATGAGAATCGACTCAAAGTGATTAACCTGCCCATTCTCAAATCCCATTCAAATTATGGTGTCACTGGGGCAACGAAACATTACATGGGTGTGGAATCCGAAGGGTCAGCCAACCCTGGGGGACTAGCCAATGGTCATTGGCGCATTGCAACAGGGGGAATGGGAACATTACTTGCTGAGACACGCTACCCTGTACTCAATATCCTTGAAGCCCTTTGGGTAAACGCTAATCCTGCCCCCTCATTTCATTGCGGGCCATCTACAGATTATGAACAAGCAACAAGAGTCAATGTTATAATGGCAAGTACTGATCCGATTGCATTAGATTATTGGGCAGCAAAACATGTTCTCATGCAGACAGCGGATCTGACGGGGTGGACCGATACTCATACTATTGATCCTGATAATACTCAACGTAGTGGTTTGACTGAGGCTTTTGGAGTGTGGCTCCGACTCACTGAAACCGAACTTATTCAGAACGGATACACCGTCACCTGTGATGAAAACCGGATGAATGTCTACATCTCTCAACCTCTCTCACTTCCTATCGATATTCCGACATTCTCCGAAGTATTTACCGAAACCAATACTGTGTCAATCGAAACCCGAAGAATACTCTTTACCGTGGAATCATTCTAAATCGGGTACAAATTCTGCCTGTTGAATCTGAATCGTTTGTGTGCGTAATTTATATGTAAGAACGGTTACTGGAAGCGCTAAGGTGTACCATCTTGTCAGATGAAACAGCTTCAACATTAATTCTAATAGGTGCAATTCTTCAACTCCTGATGTCCATTATGTTAATGGTTCTCGGAGGATTTGGATTTATCATTCCTATTCTCTTCGGAGCGACCTTAGATTTTTGGCTTTTAATTCCTGGATTCTTTTTCATCGGAGGTATTATCAGCCTAATCTTTGCTATCCTCTGGTTTGGCTGGCGAAGTGATCCCGGCGCAAACAAGACTGCCCTAATAATCACCGGAATTCTTGGACTGATTTTTGGTGGTTTCCTTGCCGGACTCCTTGTCCTAATAGGTGGGGCCATCGCAGGCGGAGATTCTGCATAGCTGGGTCCTTTGGCTCGACTCCAAAGACCCTCCCCTCTCTTTTTTTCCAAATTACTTTCATATTAGAAGTATCGGGTTTAGAAAAGAATTTGTCTCATCGAATCTTAACGACAAACTCACTAAAACCGCTTAAATAGTCAAACCACTATAATCACTCAATTGGAAGGGCTATCACAATGACAGAAGAAGGAACCGTTCGAACACTGGTTCTGGTTGGTGCAATCCTCCAATTCATTTTCATCATCTACTATCTCTACCTCGTACTCTTTTGGATACCAAACCTTCTCCCACTCATCTTGCCACCTGAAATTGCTTGGATGATACCGTTCCTCATGACCATATATTATGTCATATTCGGGGTATTCATCATCATCGGTATTATTCTAGCAATCCTCTGGTTAATCTGGCGAAAGACCCCACTAGCTCATCGAACCGGACTCATAGTTACAGGCATTCTCGGTCTGCTTTTTGCAGGCTTCATACCCGGACTATTAGTAATGATTGCAGGAATTGTTGCACCAAAAGAATTGTAAACAAATGTTATGAACTGTTGGAGTAGACTGCTTTCTCTAAAACAAACATATTGCTATTTTTCGTCTAAACCTTCAAACATGTGACGCATCTGGCGCTGATACTTCTCAAACGCTTTACGGCCTTTGTCTGTTAGCTGTAAAAGTGAATGAGGTTTTCGATCAATGAATTTCTTGATTATCTCAACAAAACCTGCGTTCTCTAGCTTAGTAATATGAGAAGATAGGTTCCCCCAAGTTAAACCAGTTTGTTGTTTTAGAAACAAATAATCTGCTTTCTCCAAAACGAAAAGGTGTGACATAATAATAAGCCGGGCGGGTTCATGAATAACTCGGTCGATGGTATCAATGAGTGGAAATCTGGTTTCTTCAGACAACCTCCACCTCTCCACCGGATTCCTTCGGATATAGTTGAGTAAACTGATACAACAGAATCGCTCCATACATTATCATGATGATGCTCACAACTAACAGCGGAAGTATCACCAAGATTGGAGTGAAGAAGATGAAAACTGCTGAAGCGAGAAAGATAGTTCCGTAGATGTAAAATCGCCGTAGATCTGAAATGTACCCAATCAATGCAAAAAGGAACCCGCCAATAACTCCCATAATAAGAATGGTGATTTGTGACTCAAAAATCAGAATTCCTAAGGGTGGAAATAGCATAGCTAGAATACCCAGAATGTTTCCAAAAACCAAGATTACAACGAATGCTAAGAATATGTAAATGATTTTTTGTTTCCGTTCTGGAGAGAATTCAACATAACCCATCCGCGGAACTGTGACTGATTTTTTGGCAGCTGTATAAGTTGATGTTAAAGCGACTAAACCGCCAACGATAAAATACCAGAATCCCGGAAAAAACCAGATCATAAGTGCCAAACTAAAGAGGGCACTACCCACGATAATGTCAATCAATCCGTCTTGATGGTAAGATGTGAACGCCTTTCGTTCCAATGCTTTGAGATCTGTATGTTCATTCAAGCGTAATCACCTAAATATAACATACTTTGCCACACTTATATACTTTGCGTTATAGTAACACTTTGCTACTCAAAGTGTAGTCCGATAAACGAACATCAATATTACGTGATTAAATTCCTACGAAATTGCACTAGCAAACAGCAGTTACCTTTTCGAGTCGAATGAATCTTGTGTGGTTCTGGCAATGATTTCGTCCTGTAATAGTTTCCCGATATCCACAAAATAATCACTATAACCAGCAACACGGACGATAAGATCACGATGCTGATTGGGATGTTCCTGGGCTTCTCGTAATGTATCAGCATCAATGATGTTAAACTGGATGTGGTGTCCTCCTAATTTGAAATACGTTCTTACTAGCGCAGCGAGCTTCTCAAGACCTGACTGATCTTTCAATAGCTTGGGTAACAGTTTCTGATTTAGAAGTGTACCTCCAGTCTTGACATGATCGATTTTCGATACTGAATGGATGACAGCAGTTGGTCCACAAGTATCTGCTCCATGACTTGGAGAGATGCCATCTGATAAGGGGTTGTTTGCTTTACGTCCATTTGGGGATGCTCCGGTAACCTGTCCAAAATAGATGTGAACAGTTGTAGGCAATAAATTGACGCGATATTCTCCACCCTTTGTGTTTGGACGTCCATCTACGATTGAAAAATAAGTTTCAAAAACCTTTTGAGCAATGGTGTCAGCGAATTCGTCATCATTACCAAATTTTGGTGCTTCAGTTATGAGCCGTTGACGTAACTCCTCGTTTCCTCGAAAATCTTGATTGAGCA
>JAEOSV010000082.1 GCA_016840185.1 Candidatus Hermodarchaeota archaeon
GAGACAAAAACGAAGGAGACCAGGGGTTTTTCCAATTTGTAGGGATCCAAGACGGCTCGAAATGAACTGATGTGACCTGTACTGGAGAGCTTTTTGATACGATTGTGGACAGTGGTGACGGGGATGTTTGTAGCTTTCGCTATGGCGTTGGTGCGTTGACGACAGTCACGCTCAAGTTCACGTAGGATCTTTCGATCTTTATCATCGAGCATGGATATGATTCCCCTTTCGTGCATGCTCCATGCGGAGTAGGGCTCCTCAAATAGCATTTTTCCGATGTTCACTTTTAAGTAGTCCGATGCGTTCGGACCAAAATTTCGGTTATCAAGGAATTCGAAAACGTGTTCTAGAAGCATCTCGCCAATTCAGGAGAGGAAGAAGTCAATGGGAGAAGCTTTAAATTTAAGAATTAAGAGTCCTGTTACTTAGTACAGCTATTGCTTGGTGAAGTGCATATGTCAATTCAGTCAGACAATCTTGACCCCCGTTATCTGCGAGGCGTGATTGACGCCCTTGAACTTGTGGCTTCTTTCCTCGTATGGAAAGCCGAACATCCTACAAGTGACCGGACTGTCAAAGATTTTCTTAAACAGGCCTTAAATCAGTTGGAAAAGAAAACGGATCAAAAACTGGATGAAGTCCTTGGGATAGAATTAGGCGAAGACTAAGTGTCCCTTTCTGTACCGCTATTCAGGTTTGTTGAGTTTTTTCAATCTTCTAGCCCTAGCTCGATTTGTCGATGAGAATCGGCAAGTTCTTGGAGTTCAGTAATAGTTGTTGATAGAAGTTCTTCTACAAGGCTTTGTTTCTTAGCTGTTGCTGTTATTGCCACACGTAGTGTTTGGCGGGATTGGTAGGGACGTGGAAGGGATTTGATGTAAACATCCTGGGAGTTTTTCATGATAGTGTCAATCAGGGGAGCGAGAACAGATTCATCGAGAATGGGTACCTCGATGGTCTGGTGTAAAACGATTCTTTCTGAGAGAGAAGCAATTCGGGGTGCAACGGCTTCAAGGAATACCGCACACATTTCCTGAGGGACCCCTGGGAGGCAAAATATCTGCGAATTGGCGATTTGCAGGTGAATCCCTGGTGCGGTTCCAACACTGTTTGGGAGGGGGGTTGCACCGGGTGGAAGCATTGCCATCTTTTTTCGAGCTGGAGTTATTTCACTAGATTCAACCAGTCTCAGGGCCTTGAGCACTTTGTAACGATTTGTAACCATTTCGAGGGCTTCAGGATGAATCTCAAGGGTGGTTCCTTCGACAGCAGCTAGACCTTCAGCTGTGAGATCATCAAAAGTGGGTCCTAAACCTCCGCTCGTAATGAGAAGGGTGGTGTGCCGTTCAAGGCAGGCTTTGATGGCTGAAGCAATGAAGTTGATTTTATCTTCGATGACTAGAATTTGGTTGATCGGTAAATCCAGTTCTTGGAGCCGTTGGGCTAGCCATTGGGAATTGGTGTCTAGTGTGTGACCAGAAAGAAGTTCATTGCCGATGATGAGGAGTTCGACTCGAAGTGTCATGCTTTCTCTCCGCTTGTTCGGCTTCGAATCTGGCTGAATTCGTGGAGGAAGTTCGTGAAGCCTTTTTGGAAATGGCGGATACCTTCCACGACTACGTATTCATCTCGTCCATGAGCATGACCACCATGTCCTAGACCACCGATTACGAATGGTTTCTTCAGCGGAGTATCAGCATAGACGTAAAGCGGTACACTTGCGGGAAACATGGGCCAGACTTCAACATTGTCAACGCCCACTTCATAATATGATTTCATAAGAGATTTGACTATGTGGGTGTTATCGGAGGTTTTCGCCCAGTTCATGGTATATCCCAGTTCAATTTCAACTAACTCAGCTAGCCCAAGGCTGGCAATATGGGCTTTCACAACTTGCAGGACCTGAGTTGGGTCTTCATTTGGTGTAAGGCGAATATCGACGTGTGCAGAGGCTTCCCGGGGAAGAATGGATTTGAACGATTCGCCGACAAAGCCCGTTTGAATACCTGAGATATTTACAGTGGGTTCGAAAAGAAACCGGCGAAGTAGTTCTTCCATTGAATCTGCTTCAATACTGAGGTTTCGTGCATCAAGCTGTAAGGCGGCAATGCCGGGATCAAAGGATTCAGCAAGCAGGGCAATGAGACGTTCGTCGTCTTTAGATGGAGGGATTACATCGTCGAGGAGTCCTGGAATGAGAGGATGACCATGGATATCAACCAAGCTAGAGAGGGTTTTAGCAAGAATGTGGGCAGGATTTCGTATCCAGCCTACTTCAGCAGAGTGCAGATCTCGGGTTGAAGGACCTTGACAGTGGAGTCGGAGAAAAACAATCCCCTTGGTTCCAAGGAACAACCGGGCAATTCCTCGTCGGTCTGTGGCAAAAAAGGGATAATAGACTCCATCGGCTTTGCTAAGTTCTTTTTGATTTTCTTTCACAAAGTTTGGTAGACTGGGACTTCCACTTTCTTCTTCACTATCAACGACAATTAGAAGATTGACGGGCGGCTGTTCTCCTGCATTCTGAATGATGTCGAGGGTTTCGAGGAGGGCCATCAGGGTGGCTTTTTGTGTATACGCCCCACGTGCAATGATACTAGGACCGAACCTATTATGGTCCTTGATTTCAGCTGCAAAGGGCGGAACAGACCACCAAGCTTCACCCTCAGTTGCCATGACGTCGATTGAGGTGTGAATTAGCATTGTGGGAGCTTTCTTACCCGCAGAATAGTTTTTCCCGAATACGATTGGATTGCTGGACGTGGGGATGATTGCGGTTTCAAAGTGCAGTCCTTCAAGTTTTGAATAGACCCGATAGGCGGTTCGATTGATCCCAGCGCCGGTACCACTAATACTTGGTTGGCGTAGAAAGTCTTGAAGTTTGTTTACCGTGTTATCAAACTGGCTATCAATTTCTTCTAAAATATTCCGGACAATCATGGATCATCTCACCGACTGTCAACTTGGTGGCGAAATAGCTGCTGAGCAACTCGTATTGCCTTCCTATTAAATACTCGTCGGTTACGTCACCCTACTTGGATGAGAAGCTGCGTGCGTGTAACCAGCGTGTTTCCATTATCGATCGGAGTAACTCAACATGATCTTCGTGACTAGAAGCAATAGCTACGACGTTTGCAGTACCTTTGGATGTGTTGCCCAGAACGATTTCTTCTGAGTCGTGTATGGCTCCCCAAATATCTCCTCGTGGATCATGCCGTATTTGGAAATTAGAATTCTTTTTGGCTAAGCGTTGAAGACTTTGGACATGTTTGGCAGCGGGCGAATCTGCAACGACTATTCGGACGTGGACATCACTTGGAATCATCTTCAAGAGTTTCACTTTAACTTTTGTGGCCCGAGGAAGAATGATGAATAGCTGACTTCGAGCACGAGCAATTTGACTCGCCATTTGCGACTGGAATGCTTTTTCACCAA
>JAEOSV010000009.1 GCA_016840185.1 Candidatus Hermodarchaeota archaeon
GCTCTTGGATGATGCACTTCGCTGGTGGTTTAGGCTCTGAACTCTACCCCATACCTTTTAAGCCACCGGTGGTGTGATTTGCAAGACACAACCGACACTGTATCAACAGGGGACTGATACAGTTAAGGAATGATTGATTACGGGTCATAGGTTTCAGGTAGTTTCCTATGTTTCCAATTTCCCGCTATGAGGCTTCCAGTGTTCAGTTTAGGTTTCCCTTAGCCATATCACCATAGTCTGACGTGACAAACTTAGGACGTTACCTCGTCCCGAGCCATGCGCCTTTTCCCTCTGCTTCCCACGTAGTCGTTTCCAATTACGCAGTTGAGGTAAGACTCATATGGGGTGGCTCACATGGTGGGAATCTAACCCACATTACATCATCTTACGTTAGGGCGCACCCCCCGGTTTGAAATGGTCTCCTATATATGAGCTAAGAATCCATTTGGGACCAGGCTATCGGGTGTATTTTGGAGATTTTGACGGAGAAAATGTGGTATTGCTTTGCGGCGGGACGAAAAGAACACAGCCGCGGGATATTGCAAAGGCACAACAATATTGGCAGGAACTGAGGAGACGGGACAATGAATAAAGAGATACTCAAACACACAACGAAATACGAAGACGACCTTATCGAAGATCTCAAAGATCCAGAGGAAGCACAAGCCTATCTGGAAGCAGCGTTTGAGGCATATGAGGAAGACAGTGACACCGAAGCCTTGTTGCTTGCCATGCGAGATGTTGCCAAGGCCCAAGGTGGAATCGGGAAACTTGCCAAACGGACAGGGATTAACCGCCAGCATCTCTATGATGTGCTTGCCAGTAAGCACAATCCTCGATTGGATAACCTGCTTGGTATTCTTTCCGGCTTAGGTTTCCGTGTCCGATTGGAACCCCGAGAGAGTTTACAAACTTATGGGTAGGTTATATTTTGTCAAAAGCTGCTGACATCTCGAACAATCATAAGGGAAGAGAGACCTCATGAAACCGCCGCGATACATTGTTTGGAGTACCGATAAGATTGAGCCGTCAAATTCGTTCCAACATCGATGGTATATTCGGCAAGTTCTGCTACACGGACGCGCAGAAGACATTCGTACCCTCAATCTGAAAGAAGTCGCCCAACTGCTCAATGACCTGCCTTTGCCAATTCACATCCGAAGATTGTGGGAGAACTTCCTAAAGGTTAAAGGTTATGCTACAGGGTAAAGGCACACTTACGCCAATTCAGAAAAGGTGTTTGGAGGAATTTGCCCACCTTGCTGATGGGCAGCATTTTTATTTGACTATGATTCGCACGCAAAGAAATGGAACAAATAACGCAAAGGACTGGAAGGGATGGTAAAATTCATTTCGCGTTTCACCTCATACGTTATATTCAGAAGACCGGCCATCGGATTTCTCACATTCCCCCGAATTTAGTGGTAGAATTGTTGCAAGGTCACTGGAATCCTCCACTGGTCAGGATTTGGAGGTTGAGAAACCAATCATCAGTGGGTAGCTTTCCTCCTTCTACTTGTATTCCGCATTGTCCTGCATTTTTTGCCCTCCGCTGGTAAGGTATCAGGTTGTACAAGATGGCAATTCCATTGAGAAATGATTCTTGGCTGCCTTCCCTGTGATGGAACCCCTTCATCATGAACAGCTTCCGGGCGAGTGCATTGTGAGCTTGGTCAAGCAGCGCTGAAGTCTTGGGAATGGAAGCATCATCAAACAAAGTGTACCATCCTTCTTTTTTCCTACCAATCCATCGCTTGACCCGCAGTCCATTCTCGGAACCAGCGAGGAGAGTCACCTTTTCGATAAACCGTCGCAGCCTTTGAGCTAATGACCGGTTATTTTCCGTTTTCCTGGCCTTTTGGACAAAAAAGATCTGGCACAGCTTTAGAGTCAGAGTTCTTCGCACCGCTTTGGTCACCCATTGAATTTGCGCTGGAAACTTGATGATTGCATGAAGGAAACAGTTGGCTAATTTTGCTTCGGGGAAAAGTTGTCGCAAACTTTTTCGGGTGCTTGAAAAACCATCAGTGAGGATGCCTTTGGCACAATACGATGGGTCACAAGAGATAGCAGCTTGCCGAAACTGGTCGTAAGCGTCACAGAACGCGTCAACTGATTTGGCGGTGGTGTAAGACAGATGCCAAATCACCCTCCCACAGACAATCGTTGCAAGGTATACTCGCTCCTTAAGGCAATGGCTGTGCTTCTCATCGACAATAAAATAGGCCGGCAAAGGAAGGTAGGAGCGTGTTAGAAGCGTGACCAAACAAGTCCGCCCAAAAGCACAAAGCAAACGATAGACCGCCATGGGTGAGAGATTAAACAATGCGGCACAGAGTTCTAAACTTAATCCGCCATGGGTTGCCAAAAGCACTTTCTTGGCCGTTTGGGGTTTCATCTTTCGGTATCGAAGCACAAAGTGCGGTAAAACCGTAAACACAGCACGGCACGAGGTGCATTGAATACGCCAGATAGTTAACCCACCTATGCGCACCCTAGCATAATGAGAGTGTCTCGTCAGACGAAAACCACCAGGACATGAACATTTATGCTTGAGCTGGAAGCCGATAGACATCATAAAGGCGATGACAAACTCAACGAAGGCTTTCCCATCTTGGCACAGTCGGTGATATGTGGACTCATCATTAAAATCAACCGTAAGAGTACGATTTTCTTTTTTTCGTTTCGCTTGATTTCCCATCAATATCCTCCCATTTGACATGAGCAAAAAAATAACATCAAATGACAGGCAAATCAAGCTAAAATCTCAACAGCCACATCAGCTTACCACTTAATTCGATGGAATGTGGGACATACGACGCATTCTGTATACGACGAACTGGGTCGCCTAATCAAGACCATCTTCCCCGATGATACACCGGGAGACCTCACCGACAATCCGTATACAGAAACGGTGTATGACAAGATTGGACGTGTCGTGAAGCGTTTCGACGCGCGCGGAAACGTCACTCAATATACCTATATCTCGAAGATAGCGACGGAACCGCGGCAGGAAATTGTCGAAGATGCGCTCGGGAATCGCACCATTTCCGAGTTTAATGAGAACGGCAACCGCACCAGGATAATCGACGCCCTAAATCATGTGACGGAGTTTGAGTACGACGGCGCCAATCGGCAAATCAAAACGACGTTTCACGATGGAACGTTCACAACCGTCGAGTACAATCTGGGAGGTCGTAAAGTGGCGGAAATCGATCAAGCTGAAGAGACCACGCAGTTTCGCTATGACCTTCTCGGTCGCCTCGTTGAGGTAATCGATGCGCTGGGACAATTCACAACATACGCGTATGATGAACTCGGCAATCGAATTTCTCAGACCGACGCCGAGGGTCGGGTCA
>JAEOSV010000083.1 GCA_016840185.1 Candidatus Hermodarchaeota archaeon
TGCTTCCTCTTAGTTTTACAAAAGCAAATGTAAAGCTAATTTGATTCTGGTGGTATGAAGTGGGTAATAGAATCGATTGACCGTCGACGACGAAATGCCGGAGATTCAGCTGGATATCCAACGGGAATGATAGCGACAGGTAACACGCCCTGCGGACAGTCGATAGCACTAGCAATCGCACTATCATTGAATGCACCAACCCAACAGGCACCCAAGCCCATAGCATGCGCGGCTAACAGGAGATTTTGTGTCATCGCCGCTGTGTCCTGAATGGAGAAAAACGTGCTACCACGATTCCGGTATCTCGCACCAGATTCATCCGGAACTCGACAAACCACAAAAACAACAGGTGCCTCCATGATGAACTCTTGGTCACCAGCACCCTGAGTTAACTTTCGCTTAACTTTCATATCACGAATAATATAGATTCGCCATGGTTGCCTATTCCCAGCACTCGGGCTAGCAATCATTGCTTCAAGTAAAACCCTAACCTGCTCAAGTGTAATCTCTTTATCAGTAAAGGCCCGAATCGACTTTCTTGTTGATATTGCTTTCAAAGTGTCCATAGTAGTGACCTCTATAACCTAAACGTGCTTAAGAATTTCTTGGAGATTGCTCATAAGGGTTTGTTGAAACATGGAATACCCTTGATTATAGGCTTCAGTATTTTCAGGATTGGGTGACATCGTTTCACGTGAATGAACCATGGCTTTAACGGCCTTATCAACCGAAGGGAATAATTCGAGTCCCAGTACAGCTAAAATTGCGGCACCCAGAGCGGTTCCTTCGTCCACTTGAGTATAGATACCAGGTTTGTTTGTAACGTCACAGATAATTTGACGCCAGAGTGCCGATCGAGCCCCTCCACCATCAAAACGCAGTTCATTTAATGTAACCCCAACACCGAACATAGCATCAATGGAAAACCTGCCCGCATAAGCAACACTTTCTAGGATGGATCGTGCAATATGTGCCCGTGAGTGTTGGAAACCTATTCCCTGAATTTTGCCCATACTCCACGAGAAAAATGGAAACATATGAAGCCCATCACTTCCAGGTGGAGCTTGAGCGGCTTGATCCATAATATAGTCGTACGGATCGGAACCGAGTCGTTCAGCCACGGCACATTCAACATGTCCAAACTCATCGCGGAACCATCGGAGAATGGTGCCAGTCCCTGGAATGACACCTTCTAAAACACGTTGATTGGGAAGGACATGTGGATGGTTAAAGAGCGTCCCCAAGGGGTCATTGAGGATTTTGTCAACAGGAGTAACAATGAACAACCCTGTTCCTAGTGTAATTTTAGCATCACCCTGTTTTAGCACACCCAAGCCAAGAGCAGAGCATTGTTGATCACCGCCTCCAATAATAACAGGGATTCCAGAGGGTAAGCCTGTGTCTTTTTCTGCCTTCTTTGTCGTTTCTCCACCAATAGTGCCTGAGTGAACTAGTTTTGGCCAAACTGAGATTGGTAGCTCCAGTTCTTCACCAAGTTTTTCATCAAGTTTGAATGTTTCAAGGTCAAGAAGTCCAAAACGATGGTTGGTTAGATCTGACGCTAGATTGCCTGTGAGTCTGTGGTAAAGAAAGGCATCTGGTGTGGCAAAGTGGACAGTCTTTTTAAACACCTCTGGGCGCATATCCTTAAACCAGAGCGCGCGACGTAGGCTTGTACGTTGTTTTACAATTTCCTCATATTTTTCTGCAGAGGGTGAAATCCTCATATCCGCCCAAGTTATTGCCCGTGCCAGTGGATTTCCCATTTTATCAAGGGGAACTAGAGTAGCACGTTGGGTAACAACGGATATTGCTAGGATGTCTTTAATTTTGATTCCTTTACGGTTGGTAACATCTCTCATTGTTTCTTGAGTAGTGCGCCACCAGTCCATCGCATCTTGTTCGTCTTGTTCGGGTTCATCGGTTACCGTTGGGAATTCGCGGTAGGACTTGGCGATTTCCTGACCCTCGAGATTGAACAAAACAGAACGGTTACCCGTTGTTCCTAGGTCAATTACGGCAATAAGTTGGTCCGAGTGTTTCGCCATGGGAACATCTCCAA
>JAEOSV010000084.1 GCA_016840185.1 Candidatus Hermodarchaeota archaeon
GAGAACGAGGCTATTTAGGAAAATATGGTAGGGGAAGTGTTGAATGGGAACAACATCCTCTGAGAAGACGATGAAATCTGTTCCGTCTTGGATTTCATTTGCCAGTTCGAGTTGCCCCATGTAGGACGCATCAAAGGCGGTAATATCGATTGGTTCGATGGTATTATTTCCTAAAACGGTTGCAATCTCTTGTGGGAGTAACCTGTCTCCTCCACTGGTTTCATCAAAACAAACCCCGGTATAACCGGTCCCTTTGTCCCAAAGTATCAACAGATAGTGTTCGGCTTGGGAATAGTTTTGACAAAATTGGATGAAAGCAAGGAGTGTTGAAGGATCTCCCATGTTCGGTTCAATGGGGAGAGTTGTATTCAGAGGTTCGGAATTTATTGAACTATTAATTGGTGGTGTATCCTTTGTAATATTGAAAGTGTAAGCCCCTGAATCAAACTGGGTGCCATTTGTAAGAAAATCGACGTAGACAATGATATTGACTTGTTGGGTCGATCCAACGATTTCCATTTCGTTAATGTTCGTTAATGCCGTGGTTTGTTGGTCATTGTCCGCAGCCATATAAACTAGTACGGTCCAGTTTCGGGGAGAATCTCCATTAGCCATAGAAGCTCGTGCAAAAGAGGGTTCCCTATACCAAGGAGAGTTGGTGGGTTGGGTTTCCAAGGATTGTTGACTATTAAGCATTGACTTGGTTGGCGTTATTCCAATCAGAATGAAGGAGGGAGTGAGGAGTAGCGACAGAATCAAGAGTAATAAAAATCGTCGCGCCCCTTTCATGCTACGTACCCTCTTATGCTCCCAGTAGAGCTTTTTCCCAATAAACTTATCCAAATCTACGCATGATGTTTGATGGAATATGAACCGTATGAAGCTTTAAAAGCTGACATCCCCGATTCTATCCTTCCTTCTTACGGTTGGAGGCAACCTGCATGTCTGACGAAACGGTTTCATCTGAAGGTCGAGGTAAACTCCATTTTGTTGAACTACTCACTGTGGATATCGACGGTGTCACCAAAGGTATGACCGTGCCCATCCGACCTGTCGATTCTATCATCCCTCTCAAAAAGGGCACATCCTCCGTTCCCAGCAGTGGCATTGATGGCTCATCTGTAAAAGGCTTGGCATCAATCACATCATCAGATCTTCGTCTAATTCCAGATATTTCAACAATTCAAGAATTACCGAATAGCATTCCTCGTAGAGCAGTTGTCATCGCCGATGTATCTCAACGGGGGACAGACGGAGGGCTTGCTCCTCATCCCCTTGCGCCACGAACGATACTCAAACGGAACTTAGAGCATCTTGCAGCAAAGGGCTTTCAAGTCCGTGTGAAACTTGAACCCGAATTCTATTTTCTCACTGAGGATGGTGTTCCTCTTGATACTGCTGGGTATGCAGACATTTTCCCCGATAATCAAGGGATGGACCTCCTTCTCGAGACAGCTCTTGACTTACGGGCAATTGGGATTGAAACAGTCTGGTTACATTCCGAACACGGACAAAGCCAACAAGAAATTGAAATTGCTTTTACTGAACTGGAGCAAGCAGCAGATAATTTCATGCTATTCAAACTGCTTCTGCGTCGGCGTGCTGCCCTTTATGATGTGGAGGTCAGTTTCATGCCTAAACCCTTCCCAAGTCAAGCAGGGAGTGGTCTCCATCTTCATCTTCAACTTTGGAAGGGTAATAAAAACCTTCTTGGTAATCCTGATGGAACCCTCACCGAGACAGGACAGAATTTCGTAGCTGGGCTATTACATCATGCACCGGCTATCACAGCTCTGGCCAATCCAACAGTGAATTCTTTCAAGCGCCTTGTTCCTGGATTTGAAGCACCAGTGTATATCACCTGGGGATATCTCAACCGTTCAGCCCTCATACGGATTCCCCTCTTTACCAGTGCCGAAAATGCAGCTGTGGAGTTTCGTTCACCGGATCCATTAACAAATCCCTACCTTCTCTTCTCGGTTCTCATGGGGGCAGGAATGGATGGGATAGAACAGAAATTACAGGCACCAGAACCGGTTACCGAAGACGTCTATCATCTTTCATCCAAACGACTCCACCAACTCAAAATTGCGCAGCTCCCTGATACTTTGAATGGGGCTCTCCAAGCCCTTCAAAAGAACCCGGTGCTTCGTGACGTGTTGGGTCCTGAATTCACTAACCTCTATTCAAAGATTCGTAGAGAAGAATGGTACAAATATACTCATGGCACAGTCACAGACTGGGAGTGGGAAGAGTACCTGCATCGCTAAATTTTAAGAATCAAGAAGATATGTTAAATAGTAGGGGAAACCGAAGATGACCGACATCAGCGAAAGTATAGAAATCAAAGCACCCCTCGAACAAGTGTTCAAATACGCCGTAAACCATCGAAACGTCCCCAAATTCATCGCCTCCGTCACCAGCTATGATCCCACCACCGAAGCCCTTTGGGGCGTAGGCGCGCGTTTTGCAATGGGCGTGAGTGTCAAAGACTTCCGCTTTACCCAAGAATTAGAAGTTGTTGAAATCCAACTGGGTCGATCACTTCATGTACGGTCACTCTCAGGACAACCCTTTCAGGATGCCAAATGGTTCTTTGAGCACACAGCAAGTGGAACCCGTGTCACCTATGGCATCTCCTACAATCTTCCCGAAGTGTTTTTGGGTCGTAAACTCGATGAAAAGACACGACAACAACTCGATGAACAAATACGATTGGATGCTCGTCAAACTCTTAGAAATCTAAAATTGCAGTTCGAAAAGTCGTAGAGTCTGACACGCTGTAAGTTTTGGTCGCGCCTAAATGCACTGAGATGAAGCAAGTGCAATAACTTTATCGTTATCAGTTAGTCGATTGCAGCGCCACAGATAAAACAGAAATTATCATGTGGTCGGATTTTCTTACCACAATGAGGGCAAAATGTAGCTTTGGGTCCGGACGACTCCACAGCAGGTTGTGTGGCTGGCTCTCCGATAGGTAGTGATGGTAGCGGAATTTCAGGAGGCGCTCGACGATGCTGAATCTCAGAGAGCAGTCGGCGGTGAATGACGCTCCACACCGTTCGAGTATTATTTTGTGCACCGTGGACCGGGCAATTAAGGGTGAAGGTTGTTGCTACTTCGGACGAACTAACATTCGACGCAGGCGGTAGTTCTCTGCCACAAACGGCACATCGATAGAGATGGTCGGCAACGACTCCAACCCAGAGATCAAGACCAGAGTGATCGAGCGTGATATGATGGCCCACCTTGTGTCGAGGGCAAACTAATAATGCGTTGATTTTATCACCGGGTGCTGGATCTAAAGTCATCACAATGAATGGTGTTCCACAGGAGCAGGTAAAGTTGGCTTCGATTGCTGCTTGAACCATATGTTTCACTTTCTATGCTATTGTTGCGCCGCACCTGAAGCAGTATCTATCCGAGGACTCAACTTTGACGCCACACTGGGTGCAGAATCCTATGGGTCCGGCACGTGTAACTCCGGTAATACTAGCAGATATGGGTATGGGTTGTGTCACCGTATCTCGTTGGTGTGTTTGGAAGGTAGGTTGAAATTGGGAAGGAAGGGGTGCACTCTGAAATCCAACATCAATACGCGGAGTACGCGCGACGTGTGGATAGAGCGGTGTCCAAACCTTTCGAAATGTACGGTTTTGATGGGCATTCGGACAATAGGCTTGTAATTTGGATGCCTCTCCCGTTTGGCGAACCACAATGAGGGCTACAGTTCGATCGCCACATTTTACACATCGATGGAAACGGTCCGCAAGTACTGGGGCCCACGATTCTAATCGGGACAGTGGAAGACGTACAATATCATGGGTTTCATCTAGAGGGCATTTAGTTTCAACTCGCACTAAATGCCCAGATGCGATTGCATTCAAGGCAACCAAGGGAGCACCACAAAACCGGCATGATACTCTTCGCGCCCAAGTACTGCCAGCAGCCGTTGCCACAGTAACATATGGCCAACCCGTTTGATTACGGGCTCGTTGAATTCTCTTCCATGTCGCATCACATTCACTGCCTGCAACGAGAATTACGATCCCTGAAATCATGGCGAGTAGGTTGAAGAATGTGATAAAGCTAACAACGATGACAAGGATTCCCGCGGTTTTCAGGTCGGAAGCGGCTCGTTGGGGCATCACGGAAACATATCCTGCTGCTCGAACGGCTATTACGCAGGCTAAGATGCCCGTGAGGAACGAAAGCAAAAACAAGACCACACCGAAACCGTAGTAGAAGAAAAAGTATGAAACCCATGGAAAACTAAGATACCATGATGAAGTGATTAGAGATAAGACTGGAATAATCGTTGCTCCTACACCACCTACTATGGCTAAACCATGGATGGTCTCCAGTTTCGTCACTACCATTCCTCCACCAAGTCAAACTTGATAGTATCCTAAGGCGTACTAAGAAAAACGCCGATTAAAAGATTGACCCTATCGGCATAAGGGCTTTGGATGGTTTGACCACACTTTAACCTATAAAACGACAAACTACCGTTCACGAAGAAATTCATTTACAGCCCAATATTGACCAACAAGGGGATTGTAGGTGAAAAGTGCCATTTTCTTCAAATCCGGTTCTCCTTCATCGTTAAGCACTTTCTCATCAATATGGGCAGCAACCACATCACCAATGAACAGGTGGTGACTACCTACTTCGATAATTTTCCAGGTCCGACATTCAATATTCAATGGACATTCACTGATCATCGGTGAAGTAATTAGAGTCGACGGTTTTGGAGTTAAACCTGTGGCAGTGAATTTATCAACATCTCGACCAGATTTTGTACCGCACAACACAGTGGCCTCAATTTGATCTCGTGAAGGAACATTGATGACAAAATCGCCAATTCGTTTAAGTAAACCGTAACTATGGCGCTTCGGGACGACACCTATTCCCATGCGAGGCGGCTTCGAACAGAGATTACCCACCCATGAGAGGGTAATGAGATTAGATTCTTTTTCGTCACCTACAGAGATAATCGCGGCAGGACAAGGAACCAGAACTGTACCAGGTCTTATTTGTCGTTTCATTAAAGACACCGGAAAAGATGTTAGTCGCACTAACCATAAAATGCTTTACCTGCACTCCTGTCCGTTTGGTTATATTCAACTCAGAAATATCAAATATCCACATTTCACCTAATTCTTATGAGGAAACCTTCATTTCTAAGAAAAGGAAAAAGAAGAAATCTTCAGGATTAAGGCGCTTCATATCAGACTTTAGTAATTTCTTGTCTCGCATCAGTCAACGACAACGGGACACAAAATGCGGTTAAACAAACACTTGAAACGGGATTATGAAAAAAACCTAAACCAGTTCATGGTTTGTTACAATTTCATTCAGACAGTAAAGCCTTATATAATTCATCACAGGAAACGCCGTTTTGAAACCATATTTGCAATGGTTTCTCGGTGATGTATATGAGTGATGAACGATTTGCCGATCCCTCTGCGTTCGGCGCGATTGGCTTTGGGTTTGCCCTGATCCTCCTCTCACTGTACTTTGCGGATATTCTTGATATCAATGGATTAGGCGTTGTTATGGCTACAGCACTCTTTGCAGGTGGGTTTGCTCCATTATTCGCAGGTTTATGGTCACTAAAGATTGGCAATTCATACGGGGCAACAACTTTCACCCTCGGTTCCGTCTTCTGGTTTTCCTATGTTTTCATTTACTTCCTGCCCCTCCTCGGTCTCGTTCCTCCTGTTACTGAACCTGCCCTAGCTATGTGGGTTCAAGTTCCTTTCTTCTTCCTCTGGGGCTTCTTCAGTTTCTGGCTGTTCCTCAGTTCAATGAAATCCAACCGAGTTATGCAGATCTTTTTCTTCCTCTTGGCAATCTTCTTCTGGTTAGTCGCCTTCGGCCACTGGTATGCCTGGGACACCTGGCATAGTTCAGGTACAGCGAATACCATGATTAATGTAATTGCAGGATGGGTAGGAATTGCCTGTGGATTCGTAGGCGTGTATTATGGAATCGCCATAGTATTCAATGATGCCTTCAAACGTGACCTAATGCCCTTAGGTGTGATACCTAAGGACTAGGCGGCATCTTCCACATACCAAACAGTAAAAGGTAACCTGTCAAGCCAATTGCTTCTCATGCATGAGGGGTTCACTGAACTTCCACTTAACGATGCGTATGCCGAACTTCGACGGATTCTTCTCGATATGACATGCCAACCCTTATGGACGATTCCACCTAACGCCATTGAAGTTCGACAAGGCTCCTGGGTAGGACTCTCCCCTTTAAGCATGGCAAAACATCTTCGATTCAGATTATACTCCGAGTCAGAAGGAACGCGCCTGGAAGGCTTAGCTTACTGGCCCATGGTTCTCATCGCTTCACTAGTTGTGTTTTATACCGCTTGTTTCTTTCTCCTCGGACTCGTTGCTCTGCTCATCACCCAAGGTGGAACGCTTCCCTTGCTGAGTCTTCCCCTCGGAATTGTAGTGCTTATCCTCATCGGAATAGTGCTACTTCTTGCAGGTTTACATATCTATAGTTATCTTAAACGATCGAGTGCGATTCGGAGAATAATGCTCCTCATGAAAGCTCGTGGTTCACCACTGCATCGACAAATCCGTAAAGCACGATTAGGAAAATCCGGATAGGTTGAAAATTTCTCATCAGGCTCAGATTTTTTAAGATGCAGAGAATACGAAGGCATTATGCGCGTTGTAGTTGGTTCTCAAAATCCAGTGAAACAAAATGCGGTTTCTCAAGCGTTTCGTCAATATTTTGCAGAGGTTGAGATAATCCCAGTAAAGGTGGATTCAGGGGTCCAACCCTTCCCAATGTCACAAGCTGAAACCTTGAAGGGCGCAATTACTAGGGCTAAAGCGGCTCAGAAAAAGGAACCATCCGCTGATTTTTCTGTGGGACTCGAAGGTGGACTCATCACTTTCAATAAAACAACCTTCATCCAAGCTATTGTTGCTGTGTTGAAAAAGACAGAACTCAGTGTGGCCCGATCAGCCGCAATCGAGGTGTCGCAAAGGTTAGTCGAGAAAATCGATCCAACTAGTGATACCAGTAAAGGCACTGTTGACCAAATGATGGGGCGCACCAATGTCTTTCAGAATGAGGGCGTAATAGGTGTACTGACCCAAAATCGGTTACCCCGAACCCAAGTTCTACGTGATGTCGTAATTTGTGCCCTCCCACGCTTCCTCGTTCCCGACTTCTACCCCAAATAATTTCATTTACTCCTCGGATTTTTTCAAATTGAGTTTCTTCAGAGTCTTCTGAATTCGAGTCCAATGTCGTCCCTGCCAGTACACTTGTTGGCACGTGGGATTTGAACATTGCCAAAAGATCTCATGATTTCGTAACGATCCAGGTGGAACATGCTCCTCAACTTGTCTTCTGGTTCTTCGAGCGAGTGTTGAGTTGCACTTTGCACATAGACTCCTATCTGGATCCGCAACAAATACTATCCCAATGTCTCGTTCGAGTCGTTGAAGCATCGTCCCGATGGAACCATGCCCTGGATTCATAACCTTCAATCCTCTGTTTTGTGCTCGAATAATGAGTTCTTTATCTCGAGTTATCAGAACTCTTTCATGTGCGAGTTCAAGGATTTCATCATCTGGCTGTGTTTCACAATAAAAGGAGTCATATCCTAAAAGGCGAAGCCATCGTGCAAGAGACCCTAACATGGCATCAACGATGAATTGAACTTCCTTGACCACTATATGCTCCTCGTGCTGATTGTACAATCCAATTGGCTTATAAGCTGATGTGTATCCTATCCGACTTCCTAACTTCAATTATTCCTACGCGTTTGAAGTGATTCTTTTGATAGATAAGCTCCAAAAAGCTGCAGACTATGGGGAAAAACTCGGTGCGGCCTATGTTGAGTTACGTGTCGAGTCCCTCAATCGCAGTAATACACAATTCGAAGATGGTCGTGTACGGAGTATCAGCCAACGCATCGAAGAGGGTGTTGCAATCCGCGTGTTGGCTGGTGGAACATGGGGGTTTGTTTCATCCAACGACCTTACACCAGGTGGGTTACAATCCTCAGTTAAAGATGCTTATTCTCTAGCGAATAGTGCTGGAAAGGCTCGAAAAGAACCCATCGAACTTGCTGAAATAAAGCCGGTAAAGGAAACCATTCCTCTCAAAGTAGGGCGTAATCCGACCGATGTCGACCCGACAGAAAAAATCGCCTACGCTGCAAAACTATGGGATGAAACACAACGACTAGATTCCCGTGTAAAAGCTATTACAATTCGACAACGGGATGGTTATGGGACAAAATATCTGGTTACAAATGAAGGCACACAATTGGAAATGGGCTTCGGTCATGTTCACCTCTGGGTCTGGCTAACTGCCAAAGAAAATGCAAAAATTACTGGTGCACGTGATGAGAGTGGCACCACTTCTCTCGGATGGGAATTTTATGAAAAGACCCAGACGCCTGAAGTTGTCGCTGAACGAATCGTTGACCGAGTCAAAAAGCAATTGAAAGGCTCTACTCCAAAACCTGGAAGCTTTCCTTGTGTCTTGGGACCTAAGGTAGTCGGAACCCTTGCACATGAAGCCCTTGGACATCTTGCGGAAGCGGATCTTACATTGCAATCTGCCTTCGCTGGTAAAATGAATCAGGATGTTGCGCCGAAAGGGGTTACCATGGTTGACGACGGAACGATTAAGGATGGGCTAGGAACCGGAAAGTATGATGATGAAGGTGTTCCCACAAGCCGTGTGCATCTCATAAAGGATGGGATACTAACTGCATTGCTTACCGATCGTGAGTACGCTCACAAGACAAGCTTACCACCTTCAGGAAATTCACGGGCGGAAGATTACAGATATATTCCTTTGATTCGAATGCGTAACACTTTCTTTGAGCGCGGAGATATACCGGATGATGAACTTTTCGAAGGGATAGACTTTGGATACTATTGCCTGAGCGTCGCTGGAGGTCAAGCTCAAATGAATGCCAGTTTTCAAGTTGGAATCCAAGAAGCTTATGAAATTGTCAATGGAGAATTGGGTAACTCGGTTACAAATATGTCAATTTCAGGAATTGCTACAGAAGCCCTTCTTAAGATTGAAGGAGTTGGTAAAGATACCTTCGGTTTTGGATCAGGACGCTGTGGAAAAGGTCAGGAAGCCCTCATAAGTGATGGTGGACCCCTAATCCGCTTTGGAGCTGGACCAATAACCTTTGGAGGAAAGGCCTGAAACGGAGGTCGAAAGAAACAATGAAAGACAAAGCGCAAACACTTCTTTCCCTGGCAGAAAAGGCGATTGAATTCGGTTCTACAAAAGTCGACCAAATTGAAATTCTTCTACAGGATAACTATGAAATTAGCTGTGAAGTCGCGTTAGGCCAGATCAATAAGGCTATAAAATCACAGGACGCAGGGGCTTCAATTCGAGTTGTTGCAAAACAAAAATTGGGCTCAGCATACACTAATCGATTGAATAAGGACACAATCATTGAATCGGTGAAACGGGCAATTGCGGCTGCAAATGCAAGTACACCTGATGAAACTTGGAAAGACTTCGCCCCGAAAGCCAAATATGCAAAACTTACTGGAACCTGGGATAGTTCAATTCCGGAAAAGGATCCCAGCGTTTTCGTTAAGCTATCAACACAAATGACCAAAGACATCATGAAAAAGGATTCATCGATTATTATTGGTGAGGCTGGTACGGGTGGATTTTTTGGTTGGACCGCCTATGCAAACTCCAACGGAATTAGTGTCACCGATCGCGGAACTGGTGTTTATGGTTATGCTGTCTTAGTGGCTCCTACTGATTCTGGGATGACACCAGCTGTCTGGTCTATCGATGTCAACCGCTCTTTCCATCTAGATATGGATTATATTGTCAATAATACCGTGAATGATGTTCTTCTTGCCAAGAAACATGTGAAAGGTGAAACTGGATCAGGAACAATAATCTTTGATGCCAGTGCCCTTGGCTCACTTCTTTCCTACGCACTTATGCCCGCAATCAAAGGCGAGAATGTTGTTCGCGGGAAATCAAAATTAGCAGATAAGAAGGACGACATTATCTCCTCGAAAGCTCTTTCCTTTACTGATGATGGTCGCTATAAGGATGGATATGCTACTGGGCTCTTCGATGGGGAAGGTGTTCCACTACAAAAAACAGCCATAATTGAAAAAGGCAAACTTCGTTCTTTCCTTTGGAATAACTACTGGGCGAACCGCCACGGTGAATCAAGTACCGGGAATGCTAGTCGGAATCTTCGAACTGGTGTCGTCGAAACAGCACCCACAAATATGGTGGTTCCTGGTGGTAAGACGCCTCTGGAAGATATGCTCAGCGATGTTAAATCTGGTTATCTAATCAAAGGATTGCAAGGAGCTCATTCAACCAACCAAGAAACCGGGGATTATAGCGTTGTTGGAAATCCTGCATTCCGAATTATCGATGGTGAGCTCACGGGAGCTGTCCACGGTTTGATGCTTGCTGGTAACGGATTTGAACTTATCAAGAAGGTTGAAGTTGTCGGTAGTGATATCCGCAGTTATCTCGTTGGTGCTGGGGGATCACTTATTGCGCCTTCAATACAGTTTGGGGACATTCAAGTAGTTTCCAAAGCCGACTAGGAACTAATCCTTATCAAGTTCATTTGATAGTTGTTCCAAGAGTTCACGCTGATTCCGTTTGAGTTTCTTAGGTACAACAACCTTGATGTGTATAAGTTGGTCCCCATTTCCACGCCATCGGACACGAGGCATACCTTGGCCTTTAAGTCGGAGGATCGTGTCGGGTTGTGTTCCTGTAGGAATCTTTAGTTTTGCCTTTGAAAGTAATGTAGGGACTTCGATTTCAGCTCCCAAAGTCGCCTGTGTTATCGTTATAGGTAGCTCTAAAACAATATCATCGCCCACTCGCTGGAAGGTTTTATGAGATTGGACATGGACAACAACAAACAGATCACCTGGACGCCCTCCACTGTGTGACGCTCCTTGATCTTTTAGCCGAAGCATGGAACCCGATTCAACTCCAGGTGGGATTTGAACACGAAGGCTCCGTTTTTCCTTGACAGTTCGTTTGCCCTTGCATTCAGAGCATGGGTTTTCAACAGTTTGTCCTCGGCCATTACATTGAGGGCAGGTCGCAACA
>JAEOSV010000085.1 GCA_016840185.1 Candidatus Hermodarchaeota archaeon
CTAGTCGGGTTGCGTTTTTGACATCCAATACAGTGTGTCCACGACAAATTGTTGTGTAGACGTCATCATAGATGGTTTGAACGCCCAACTCAACCCGAGTTGTCCCTAACTTAAGCATTCTATCAACGTGTGTTGGTTGACAATAGTCCGGGCGTGTTTCTATAGTTATGCCAACAGGCCGAATAGGCGCTTTTTCCGCTAATTGTATTGCTTCATCAAGATTTTGGGCATTTTGATCGGTCATGGCATCGAGACAGCGTGTAACGAATTGTTTCTGATACTCGTCTGAGGCGAAAAGAAATGTGCCTCCCATGATGATTAATTCCACCTTGTCGGTACTATGTCCCATAGCTTGGAGTTGGTTTAATCGACTTTCTACCTGAAGATATGGATCATATTGATTTTGTCTAGCTCTACGCGTGGCTGGTTCATCACCAACATATGCTTTAGGAGCTGTTGGGATATTCGTTGGACAGTAAATACAACGACCAGGACATTCCATTGGTTCAGCCATCACAGCAACGACTACAACACCAGAAAGTGTGCGGGTGGGTTTCTTTCGAAGAATATGATTAACCTGTTCTTTTTCTTCCTCTGTAGCATATCCTAGGATTTCAACATCTGATGGAAACCGAGAGAGTTTGTATTTACGGCTTAATTTTCGTTTTATCTTTTGGAGATCGGCCTTGCTTTGAATCTTACCTGTTAATGCGGCTTGTAGTATTTCTTCCGCAACGCGCTCCAACCTGATTTCCACCTAACCAGTATTCACATATGAAATGAAAAGCGTATTGAGTAAAGCTAGATTGTCGGGTTACAAATCTAGCGACGAACAGCTTTGGGCTGTCCGGCAGGAGTCTGATTTAGAATGCGCTTAGTATAGATTCTACGATTGCGCAGACGAGGAATCGGAGTTACACGTACTTTCCCCTGAACTTTGGGTGTTTGGCTCCGAACCTTACCGGCTTTTGTTAAACTTCCGTGTGATCCTGGCATGATTCTATCACTGACTCGGTGTTTGCCTCTTAGGCTTTAAGGATTTCCATTTATCGTAGATAAAAATGATGAGTGTTAAGGCAATTTCGCATTAGGAATCTTTTTACAGTGGCTTGAACTGGTAGGCAGTACACGAAAAGGTGAATGAAAATGGATGGCTTTCTCGTCTTTGGAATTGGACAGTTGTATTGTTTAGACGAGCAGTTTTCAATTATTGCTGAGACGTCTTTCGGCAACACTATTGATGAAATTGTTCAGGTGCATGATGGAATTCGCCGAGGAGTGAAAGTCGCGGTTTTAACAGATTTTGTCGATGTTTTGAAAACACAGGAGGTAACGCGTTTTTTTGTGGAATCACCCATACTTGCTGATGAATTTTCGCGACTGTATGAAGCTAAGGTTCAGCACTATGAAGATCTTAGGCTTTGGCGGCGAGTACGCCAAGAGTTCTTAGGTCCCAAAATAGTTTCCAAAGAAGAACAGGTTCTTCATGAAATAGCAGTAGGAATTGCTCGCCTAGCAATTCGTGAGGCCGCAGAAGCAAGTGATCAACTAGTCATACAAGCGATGAATTCCTTGGATGATGTTGAGAAGGTTCAAAATTTAATGGTATCTCGGCTTAGGGAATGGTATGGCTTACATTTTCCAGAAGCAGCTCACGCTATTGAGAACGGGCAAGTTCTTGCACGTATTATTGCTGAAGGAGGTTCTAGAGAACAAATCAACAATAATTCGGAACTATTGAAACTAGTCACCGATTCATCCGTAAAAGTAGAAAACCTTAACCAATCTATGGGCGCAGAGATACCCGACCAAGATATGGTTATGATTCAATCCTTGGCTAATCAAGTTCTAAGTCTTCATGAATTCAGAGGGCAATTAGAAAAATATCTGGATGAATCAATGCAAGTTCTTGCACCGAATATGAGAGGGCTCATTGGCCCAGTAATTGGAGCGCGGTTAATTGGATTAGCCGGAGGATTGGAGAAACTTGCCCGTTTCCCCGCCAGTACCGTTCAAGTACTTGGGGCAGAACAAGCACTCTTTCGTGCTCTGAAAACTGGAGCAAGACCACCGAAACATGGAGTCATTTTCCAGCACACATTAGTACATTCAGCGCCTTGGTGGCAACGAGGAAAGATTGCACGAATTATAGCAGGAAAAATCGTCATCGCTGCACGAATTGATTTTTATTCCGGCCAGTATGTGGCAGATGAATTGAAACAAACCGTTCAATCACGGGTTGCCGAAGTAAAACGAAAATATCCCAAGGCTCCAAAAACACAGCCAATTAAACCACAAAAACATCCTCCAAGACGAAAACGGTATGGAAAGAGATCAAAATCACATGCACCGAAAAAACGGCGAAGTAATTCACGGAGGAAACAATCTTGATTAGAATAACAAAGGATGAAAAACGACCTGCCCTCCATTGGGCTCATTTAGATGCCGGTGCAAAACGTCCGGCTACTAAGAATTTAGTCCCCGGAAGTGTGGTCTACAATGAACAGTTGGTTGAAGAAACCACCCATGAGTATCGTATTTGGGATCCTTATCGAAGTAAGCTTTCAGCAGCTCTCCTTCGAGGTTTGAAAGCCTTTGCTTTTGCACCTAACATTTCTGTTCTTTATTTGGGCGCTTCTTCTGGAACAACAGCAAGCCATGTATCCGATCTCATAGATTCGGATGGACGAGTGTATTGTGTTGAATTTGCCCCAAGAGTAATGCGTGATCTCGTTCAAGTTTGTGCCACTCGTAAGAATATGATTCCAATTATGGCAGATGCAAGACGTCCAGAGTCTTATGTACAGATACCTGAATTAGTGGATGTGTTGTACCAAGATGTCGCACAGCCCAATCAGGCAAGAATTCTAGTAAATAATGCTAAATGGTTTCTTAAGCCAGGTGGAACAGCATATGTCGCAATTAAAGCCCGAAGTATTGATGTTTCCGCTAAACCGGCCCGGCTATTTGAACGGGAAGAAAAGACGTTAACACAATCGGGATTCACGGTTGTAGATCGCTTAGCGTTAGACCCTTATTCTGCCGATCATATTTTTCTAAGCGCAATATTTGGTGAAGGGTAGAAATGAAAAAATTCTCAGGCTTTCTTTCGGGGCTAGAGCGAGAAATTGCGCAAATAAACGACCATATGCCCCGAACCAAGAAACCCCTTTCGGAATTACTTCGTGAACAGGCTCCTGGTTTTACCATGCGTGATGGGCAAAAGAGCGCAGTCCGCTCGGAGGAGCTAATAACACTTTCAGATATGATTCCGTCAGAATACCATGGCCAAATTATGCTACCTTTTACAGTCTTGCGAAGAACCTCGTTGGGATCAGGTGCACATACTATTGGCGGTTCTAAACTTGAACAATTTACGATTTTCCACATATTAGGTAAAATTAACACACCCTTTGATATGTGGCGAACCACGCGACTGCCCCGAATTATTTATTCGCCTGAAGTGGGTCTCTTAAGACAGAAATTGCCGACTACAGTGACAATAGGATTTGGCAAGTGAGATGCAAGCAAAACAGAAGTATCTGGATGAAGTGCGAGATGTTTTAGATGCAACTCTAGCCCATGATGCTCCATTTAATCTGCTTACTAATCTTCGTCAAAATATCGTCTTGAGTTATTTGAAACAACGTCTTGAAAGACTCGACGAAAAACGACTCGAATTTCTAGCAGAACTAGCTGATGTGCTTAAAGAAGAAC
>JAEOSV010000086.1 GCA_016840185.1 Candidatus Hermodarchaeota archaeon
TATAGTTACATTATGTGACCTCAGAAAGTGAGCCCAAATAGTGAGTCCGCCTTATATAACGCGGAGCCCTATGCTTTCTTCGGTGCTCAAAAATGTACAAACACAATGATCATGATGGCGCGAACAAGGGCAATGGGCGAAATCAATACCGAGAACTCGTTTGGTTTACCTGCCGTAACTAAACGGCATCGCTCCCTTACCTTGCACGTGCCCAGAACTGCTGGGACTCGGGCGAATGGGCACGGGTCCCCTCTCTTCTCTTTCTCTGAAAATTTTTGGCAAATAATTCTTATTTTCTCGATTGAAAGCGCTGGATTTGTGCTAACAACCCGTTGGTTTTAGAACGGCCTTCCTTGGTGACGGTCAAAGCATCGTCAACCAGCTTTTCTGTAATTTTATCGGTTGCATAAAGGGCACGACAGGCGGCATAACCAACCTTCGTTAATTCCTTACAATCACGAAAGGTTACATCGATGTAATCCTCGTTACACCGCTTCAACCAGGTTTGGACATAGGCTTCACACACGGCTGGTGAATAGCGTTCAGTTTTCTTGTAGCGTTTCGCAGCTTTCAGCTGAACTGATTCGGAGTATTCTGCACTCTTCCGTAACTCCACCAAGTCAGCCACCACGTCCTTGATGAATTTCTCATGATCCGAGGTCCAGAGCCCGTGATCTTTCTTCAGTTGTTTTTCGATGGATTTGATGGCTTTGGTAAGCTGTTGAAGGAGTGAATAGATTTCCTTGATCGTGTCCTTCAACGGCGGAGGATTCTTTTCCTGATCAGCGATGAATTTTCGAAGCGCAGTAACCATGTCTTGTTGTGCTTTTGGTTTGAGATATCCACGCAGCTGCTTGTTATAGGTTCGAAACTGTTTCTTGGCATGCGTCTGATGGGTTAAAGTGCTGTGGACGTGTTGGTGGAATTTGGTGTACCGTTC
Source organism: Candidatus Hermodarchaeota archaeon (assembly GCA_016840185.1). The sequence goes on from JAEOSV010000086.1 coordinate 941, forward strand.
TGAAAGCAGGGACACGACCGAACCCACAGTTTGACCTTCTTTGGTGAGTGTGTAGGGGAGTTGATTAGCCTGAGGCATGAAGGATCACCCGCGTTTCGGGTTTCCGCTCAGTTACTGGTTGCTGTTGAAGAATGTATTGGCTGAACGAGAGAGTAGAACAGCGGGAGGATAGGCTACTGAGATTTCCTTCGGCGTTTGGTAAATTTGGGTATTGCTCGAGGTAAGACTCCGGGGCTGGTAGGACCTGGAATGCCCGCAAATCCTTGTGAGGAATGATCATGAGGAATAAAATTGGTTTCTTGATTCCTATCATCTTTGAACGTGAGTGTTTCTTTACGGTCAAGGAGCCACTCTGCCCAAGTGAGTTTTGCATTTGCCTCAAGCTTCAGTAGTTTCCGCTTTCCCATCAATATGACCTAAGATAGTATTCGGAATCCTGGAAGATAAACTCTCTTATGGGAACTGGATAATAGAATGCGTGATGTGATGACCCATGCCGACAGAGTATGACCCATGTTCCTTGTGTCAGAACCACGCCGAGTATTTGTGTTCAAAGTGTGGCGAAATGATTTGTGCAACCGATGCAAGAATCCGCGTTGTCTGTTCGAATTGTGTGGTCTTCAAACAATGCAAATACAAGATTCACCAGGCGTTCTGCGAGGACACTCAGCACCTCGAAGAATTAGTGAAATTGTTTTGGGGAGATCCCCTACAACTCATGTTCGATCAGCATATCACGGTCACTGACCACCCAGCGATTGTGGCAGAACGTGACAAAAAAATCATAGGATTCATCTATTACACACTATTTCAAAAAAACGCGGTGCTGATTGTAGCATTAGGTGTGCTTCCCGAATATCATGGGTGTGGAATTGGGAACGCCCTTGTCGCTCAAGTTGAGAAATTTGCACGAGAGCAAAAACGTCAACGACTACTGGTTGTAACCACAAATGATAACCTGCCAGCTCTTGCCTTCTATCAACGAGCAGGGTTCCAATTGTTCGAGGTGGCTCCAGATACGGTTGCAGAAAAACTGGGCGGAATCCAGCTTGGTGTGGCCAATATTCCCATTCGTGACGAGCTTAGACTGCAAAAGCAATTGAGCTAGATACCTGTTTTCGGTACTGAGTTTCCTTACTTATCTTCGACTATAGATAACGGATTTTGCAAAGAGCTTCCCAGCATCATTTGTTCTGGCTGTTGGGCAACAGAGTTTGATCCATTTTTTGTTGTTGGCCATTTTATCGACCTCCTACCTATTGGATGTACGATACGTATTATTGGATACCCGATATTTAAATGTGTTGGGCACCCTATACTTTCAAACCCTTCGACAACATAAAACAGGAATTTGTAAGCACCCGTTAAGTTACTTATTCACCTTAGAAATGACCGTTATTCAGAAGGCCGGCTAGATTCGATGATCTCATGAAATACTTTGTAGAAATAGCGCGAGGCCTCTTCTAATCCAATTCGACCTTCGTCTGTGAGCGCATAGATCACTTCGCGCCCCTTTTTTTCCCCCATGATCAAGTTCTTTTGGGTGAGTTCTTTGAGCGCGGGGTAAATCGTTCCAGGCGACGGTTTGGTTCCCCTTCGCAGGCCGATTTGTACGGCTAGCTCTTGTCCGTTCATGGGTTTTTTCCCGAGCTCCCAGAGAATCTGAAAGGAGAGCATGCCCCGCATATCACAACAGTCTGGCGGGCAACATTCTTCAGCTTCGTTTTGTTCAGACATAGGTTTTATTGGGTGCCCAATACATTTAAGTGTGCTCGTTTTTGGCAATTGCCTTCACACATCGTGGACTAACCGTATTACACGCGTCCTAGAAAATGCCAACGCCTTGCGTGAATAACCCGACGCGAATTTGGATGCTAGCCCAGATGGTTCACAAACACAGCATTCATTGTCAATACAAGGTCATCTAGGGCAGACCCAGGCTCTAAGAGAAGGCCGTTCAACCAGTTTTCATCCCGAGTAATGAAGCTCGGATTGAAGGGGTTGACACTATCCGGAGTGCCTGTAAACGTACCATTCAGGAATATGATATGCCCTCCGGGGCTTAGCAGCGTGAATAATTGAATCCAAGTCCCATCGGTGTAAAGGATATCTAGACCAAAACCAACTGAATATGGTAAATCTAATATCGAGTCGAGTGAGGGCGTTGTGGCTTCGAGCCCCGTATAGATGGCGTTGTTGATATTATTCACTTCCCCAACTGTCGTGAGGAAGTATTCTTCGTAGAACGTGATATTATATGGTGCTTGTGAGTCATTGAGAAAGGTTGCAGAGACAATCCAGGCCCCAGTAACGTTTGAAACAAATAGTGCATCCATTAATTCTGGGTATACGATGTCTGTTGAATTTCCTAAGATCTGAACTGCCAAGATGTCATTAGCTTTCCCTTCCATGAAGGTGGAAAGAGATGCTCCAGACAGCCCATCATCGTTAGAAGGAGGTGGAGCCAAGAAGGTGAACAGAAAAGGGGCTGCAAGTAAAACCCCGAGTACAATGGGTATTGCCAATAATCCTAGCCATTTCCGATTCATCATACTCACCCATATTCTTTCAATACTTGATGTCCTGAGGATATATTATCCTATAATTTTGAACACCACATAATGTGAATTTCTGGAATATATTGACAACTATACCGGCAACTCAAATCTTTCTCAATAGGAACGCACACAATTTCTCTGAAGTTATGGTTCAACGTAGTTTCTATTTGTAAAGTTTTGATATAGTTTAATATAATACTTGGAAACAGTAGCTTCACCATTCCGTTCAAGAGGTTGTTATATGAGTCGTACACACAAAATATTGGGTCTTGTTTTTGTCATTATAAGTCTGGTATTTGGTATTTTTGCTATGGCTTACAATGGTTACTATGTCATCGATGACATCATTACCTGGGGCGAAATCTGGTGGGCAGGCGTCATCAACCTAGGATTCGCGCTCTTCGTTGTAGTCTTTAGTATTCTAGCCTTGATAATGCTCAGCTTACTCATGCGAGAATCAGATGCTTAACGAATAATACTGTCGTTCAGCAGTTTGAAGCGTTAGTGGTGAATCGGATGAGTGTTGAACGGAAGCTTAGTATTTTTTTGATGCTTGTGCTTTTAATCGCTCCAATCTTTTACGTCGCCTACCTTTGTTGGTACTCATACTGGACTGGATATTTACCTTTGAGTTGGGTACTCGGGCAGCTCCAAGAGATGCTTCTTCCGATGGTTTTTTTGATTTTCATCTATCTCATCTCCTGGTTTCTAATAGGAGGATTAATTTCTCGATTCGCTAATAAGAAGATTGTCCATCTGAATCTGCGGTTAGATCGAGTGAAACAGAGAGAAATTAATGAATTTGAGGATTTTTCCGACACCTATCTGCAAACTAGCCCTGAAGACCACGCACCCAGTCAAGACAGCTCACTTTTTCTTTTGCCCGAAAGCTATACTCATTCGCCTCGAGGCCTCGCTGATTCGCTCGAACATGCGTTTCTCCCAACTTCCTTTGTTATTGGTTTGTTTGGACTGGTCTTCTATTTCTTTGAACGACTTTTTCCACCCGATCCTATTGTGACTACTGTAATGAGTCCTTTCCGCTCCTTGACAATGTTGATGATACTAATTCTCCCACCCATAGTTGCAATCCTCGTGATTCCTGTTTGGCTCTTCCGAAGTTCCCAAACACGAATATGGAATAAATCCAGTGGACACACACAATACATAGGAGGAACCGCGATGAAGCTCCTCTATCTCTTTGCTGGTATAGGAGCCA
>JAEOSV010000087.1 GCA_016840185.1 Candidatus Hermodarchaeota archaeon
AAGGCGTGCTATGAGCTTGGAAAACGTGTTGCCCATCTTGTCATACAACTCAATGATCACTAGTGTGGAATAGTTGGACGAAAAGAAAAAGGGTAGTTGGCTAATAGGAGTAGCTCCAATCAGCCAACCTCGTTGGATGATATCATAATCGTGGTTAGCTTCGAACTTCTCGGAGATAGGAGACGAGGAAGAGGAAGAAGAGCAGTAGCAAGACACCCACCATGATCCAACCATTCACGTTGTATAGTGGCGGGACAAAGATATGGTAGGCAACGGCAATAGCTCCAACAACTGTCCAGATGAGTTCAATCTCGACAACGACTTTTACTCGACCCCACTCTTTAGTCATTAGACAAAGAATAGAACCAATTGTCATAGCGATTATCAGTGCTCCAAAGGCACGAATCGTTGGGTCATTGAATGATAGACCAAACATTGGTGCTATAAAGTCTGGAATGAGTAAGAAACCCAGTCCAAAGATGAAACCGATTATGATGTGAACGATGAAAGTAATCCGTAAAATTACTCCGTATTCTTCAGCCATGTAGTTCACCTTGTTAAGGTGGATTGGAGGCGGGGTTCCTGTGTGATTTATCCTTAAAAGTCTTGATTCCTAATTCGCACTAATTTGTAAGCCTATCCATCGGTTCTTGATTATGTCTTCTTTGGGAGCTATTAGGCTGGATGACTTTTACGACGAAGTAATGTGAATCCAACAGCAATCATGATTCCCAGGGCAATAGCACCGATAGGAAAACCGGGAATATTTGGCTGTGGTTGAGTTTGTAATCCACCAGAGACCGTGACTTGATCTGTCATTTGTCCCCCTTGGTTACAATAAGCTGTAACTTGTAACACATCCCCTTGAACCGCATCAATATTGAACACATCGAGATATGCCGAGGCAGAGGCTTGACTGGTATAATTGCGATCTGTCTCAAATGCCCCATTTTTGGAAATTGTCACATATTCAATATAATGGGTATTCGGATCACCAACTGAATGAAAGACAGTAACACTCAGAGTATGAGAACTCAATTCGTAAACCAGCGTCATGCTCGATGGAGGATGAGCCGAAACAGGGGCCATCACCAAGGCAAAAAAGGCAACCAACGAAACCGCTCCGATGAGTAGACGAAATTTCCTCATATCATTAACAGCTTCCCTGTTACTATGTGAAGCAACCTTGTTTTTTCTTACTAATAACCTTGATATTTGCTGCAACGAAATGTTACGATGGAGGGTTTTGATGCGATTTCGTACTCCCCAATGGTTTAGCTTTGAAGAAGTAGTATTTGAGACCCCAGGTGATGAAGTTACTGGTCTTGTTGTGGGGAAATTGTTCCGGAAAACCCGGTTTGGTGAAATTCCGGTTTTTCTGCTGTTTGATGACATAAATAGTCGAATTATTGTCATTCAAGCGTGGGCAAAGATGCTCCAAGACTATTTACAAGGTGGATCGGGTCGAACCAGCGTGCGACTTGGTGAACACATCACCATCACCTATCATGGTCGTCGAGCGAAGAAAAAGCCGCCTGGAACCTTTTATCATGTGTTTCGTCGAACGAGAAGCCATTATATCACCAAGCCATATACATATCCTGAGAAACCCAAGCGAACCAAAAAGAAGTGAGAACCTGCTTGTTGTTAATTGGTGATTGTTCATGGTAATGGTAGTCAAATGGGATGGGCGTACTGAAGAGTTTGAACCAAACAAGATTGTGCGAACCCTTACCCGAATGGGCGCCCCACAATCTGTAGCAGAAGAGATTGCCGATGACTTGATAGATCGAATCGAGGAAGGAATGACGACCAAAGAAATTTATGACATGGCCGTGACGGAGCTCGAAACCCATCGGGAAGTCGTCGAATTTCGCCGGGATTTACGAGATGGGCTAGCCCGGATTGGTAGTGGATTCATTTTTGAAGATTATGTGCGGTTGCTCCTCGAAGAATATGGCTACAAAGTGTCGGGGAATGTGGTGATTCAGGGAGCTTGTGTGAATCATGAGGTTGATAGTATCGCAGAAAGGGATAGTGAAACGATCTATGTAGAAATGAAACACCATAGTGTCTTAGAACGATACACTCCCTTTGAGGTCACCTTATCGGCTAAAGCCAAGTGGGATGATTTGCAAGCAGGGTGCGACAAGGGATTAAATGACTGCTCGTTTGATCGTGTGTTGATTGTGACCAATACTCGATTAACTAAACATGCGCAACAGTATGCGGAGTGCGTGGGCATTGAGCATTTTGGGTGGAACACCCCACGGGGTCGTGGAATTGATTGGTTTATCGAAAATAAGAAATTATATCCGGTGACGATTTTACGAACGGTCACAGATGAGGAAAGGGATCAGTTGTATGCCCATAAGATCATGACGTTAAACCAGTTAGTTGACGCGGATCCGAAATCGGTAGGGCTTCCGGAACCACGTGTGAAGGAACTAATTGATGAGACGCATCGGGTTTTTACTTGTTGCCAAGCGGATGCCTAATTTAGTCAGAGTTTGGGAAACGCGAAAGTCTTTTGACGAAGTTCAGTAGGATAGGCGTTAGCTATTATTCCCTGATAGGTGGAACCCGTCATGGAAACATATGATGTTGGAAAACTGTTAATTCGAATTGGATCGATTCTCATTATCATTGCAGGAATTGTGCAACTCGGTGAATACGCCATATACAACGTGATGGATATCCTCAATTACGGACAGGTTTACATCTGGCCGATGTTTGGGTTGGTGTCTGGTGTTGTTGCATTGATTATTGGCCTTCTCCTTTTGCTCTTTTTCTATCGCATGATAGATAAGAATCGAATCAACGCCGCGATTCTCATTCTCATCTTTGGTATTATTGGCGCAGCATTTGCATGGGACTGGGCAATCGTTGGAGGCCCCGGCGCCGTCCTAATTTTGGTTGGAGCCATCCTGTTATTCATCGAAGCTGAACAAGGAGGAGCTTAGGCTCCTTCCTACAATTTTTTTAATTCAGGTGTAACGCAAATACTTTTGGTGAGTCTACAGCAACTGTTATCACCAATCCCTGATGGAGGCCCGATTTATGCCCATT
>JAEOSV010000088.1 GCA_016840185.1 Candidatus Hermodarchaeota archaeon
CACCGAAACCAGAATAACATCTCTTTGAATTTGGGGAACTACAGGTGTTTGAAAAACTTCGCAACGCAGTCGATGGGTTCGTCCAAAAGGTCACCCACAAATCGATTAGCGAAAAGAATCTAGACAACGCCTATTCCGATCTCCAAATGGCCCTACTGGAAAATGATGTTGCTTATGAAGCCACAGAAAAAATCAATGAGCGCCTACGGGAAACCTTGGAAGGGGAACAGATAGGACTTTTACAAAGCAAAAAGGGCACGATTCGCGAAGCCCTCTACGCTGCCATTTTAGATGCACTCACCCCTGAAGTACCAATTGACCTCTTCGCTCTACTAGAGGAACGGAAGAAGGAAGGCGAACCCCTTACGCTCATGTTTCTCGGGGTCAATGGCACTGGAAAAACTACGACCATAGCAAAATTAACCCATCTGTTTCAGAACAAAGGCTACTCAGTCGTTTTAGCCTGTGGTGACACATTCCGAGCAGGAAGTGCCGAACAACTCCAAACCCATGCGGACCGTTTGAAAGTCCGAGTCATCACTCGACCTTACGGCTCTGATTCCGCTTCCGTGGGATACGATGCCATCAATCATGCCCGAGCTCGGGGTATCAACGTCGTCCTTATCGATACAGCAGGACGGATGCAAACCGACAAGAACCTCATGGCAGAGCTCAAGAAAATCCACCGCGTCGCCGAACCCGACCTTGTCATTTTTGTAGGTGACGCCCTTGCTGGCAATGATGCAATCGAACAAGCCAAAACCTTCAATGAGAAAATCGGGATCGACGCCGCAATACTCACCAAAGTTGATGCCGACACTAAAGGTGGCGCGGCCCTCTCAATTGCCATCGCCACTGGCAAGCCCATAATATTTGTCGGTGTCGGTCAAGAGTACTCAGACCTTGAAGTCTTCGATCCAAAATGGTTTGCTGAAAAAATCGCACCAATCAACTAATTTTGTAACTCGCATCGCGTGACGCAAAGGCTAAAAAGAAGCAGTGCTTGCAAGTTCAAACGATTGCTTTACAGTGCGTGAGAAAAATGGAACTAAAAGGGCGACATCTATTAAGTTTGAAAGATTTCACACGCGAAGAAATCCAACTGATGCTCGATACAGCATCGGATTTGAAAAGGCTACGCTACCGAAGCGAACTGGGCACTAGCCTGCTGGGACAATCAGTCGGCATGGTCTTTGAACGCCCCTCCACCAGAACCCGTGTCAGCTTTGAAGTAGCCATAAACGAGCTGTCCGGTGACTCACTCTTTCTCAGCTCTCAGGAGTTACAGCTTAGTCGTGGTGAACCAATTTCAGACACCGCACGGGTGCTGAGCCGGTATCTCCATGGAATCGTCATTCGTGCCACCAGCCATGAAAATGTAGTCGAATTAGCCAAATACAGCACAATTCCAGTCATCAATGCCCTTACTCCCATGTACCACCCCTGCCAAGGGTTAGCGGATCTACTAACAATCCACGAAAAACTCCATGAACTGGAAGGACTCAAACTCGTCTATGTTGGTGACGGTAACAACGTCTGCCATTCCCTAATGCTAGGTGGTGCCACCATGGGCTTAGAAGTCACCGTTGCCACACCCCCCGGTTTTGAACCCAATCCCGAAGTTACTAAAATTTCTCGGGAACGGGCTGAACAAAACATGGCTCAAGTCGAACTGACCAATGACCCCAAAGCCGCCGTTGAAGATGCCGATATCATTTACACCGATGTCTTCGTTTCAATGGGACAAGACACCGAGCGCAAGAAACGTCTGGCAGCCTTCCTCCCCGATTTTCAAGTCAACGAAGCACTAGTCGACCGTGCTGCACCACATAGTATTGTCTTACATTGTCTTCCCGCCCACCGAGAGGAAGAAATCACCGATGGTGTCATTGAAGGTCCCCACAGCGTGGTTTGGGATCAAGCCGAAAATCGACTTCACACAGAGAAAGCTGTCCTCGCCCTGCTCCTCTAACATTCCAAATGAGGTCAGGAACAGTGTCAGTGGTTTGCTTCTGCTCACAAAAAGACCTTGCAGCCCAACACATCAAACGCCAGCTTCTAGCCCTCTATCCTTTTTCTGAAACCGAGGAAAACTATGACGGCTCTCCCATCTACCAACGGGATCAACTCTCAATAGTAACAATTGAAAAAGACAGCATCTATGCTGACAATCTCGACGAACACTTTTCGGCTGAACTTTTCATTTTCGCCTCACGACACAAATCAGCAGCATTCAAACCTGCTTTACTCACACACATCCCGGGAAATTGGGCAGATGCCGATTTAGGTGGAAAGGCATCCACGTTGTGCATAGCCCCTCCTTCAGCAATGAAAATCGCGTTACAGACACTCTTCTCTGAGCGCGAACGACTAGGTCTTACTGATTGGGCCTGTGGTCTCGAAGCCACTCATCACGGCCCTTTCATACAATCCACACCAGTCCTATTCGTGGAAATAGGAAGTTCCGAACAAGAATGGCAAAATCCCATCGCTGCAGAAATTGTTACCCGCACGATTGTTGCAGTTGCTCAGCAATTTCAAACCCCCCACACGGCGGTTTTAGGCTTTGGCGGCCCCCACTATTGTCCAGGGTTCACTAGACTCAACACAGAATCAAATTATTCAGTCTCACATGTCATGCCCAAATACCATCTGGACCATCTTTCTGAGACCCTAGTCGCCCATGCAATTCAACGCAGCAGTCCAACCCCAACCCATGCCGCTCTGGATTGGAAGGGCATGAAGGGAGATCAACGTGAACAAGTAACAAACATCGCGGAGAACCTTGGATTGAAAGTCGACCGTATCCGAAATCTTGTCCGGGAATCCAATCCATAATCTCCGAGTGATGTGCGAATGCGAAAAGACTTATTAGGAGAGTGAAGATGAGACTGCCCAAGACCTCTAGTTGACCATAGGTGAAAAAAATGTCAAACCGGGTTTCCGAATTCTGGAATAACACCAAGCGTATCGTCCAGCTCTCTCAGCGTCCCTCACGCCAAGAAGTATGGATGCAATTCAAACTCAGCATGCTTGGTCTTTTCGTCATCGGAGCCGTTGGTTACTTCATTCGCCTCATCATGATCGTCGTTACCGCCCAATTTGCTGGCTAACCTTCTACGACATGAATTAGACGACTCAGGAGGTGCACAGAATGGCTGAAGAAACAACCAACATCTACATCGTGAGAACCACAATCGGACAAGAGAAGGGCATTGCCCACGTAATCTCAGGACGTGTTAGCAAACGCCAGGTTGACCTCAGAGCCATCCTCGTCCCTGAACCTTTGAAAGGTTACATCTTCATTGAAGCCCGTAGCCCCCGAGAAGTCGAACTCGCCATCGCTGGAATCCCCCACATCAAAGGCATTATCCCCGGGAAAATTCTCATCGACGAAATCGAACACATCCTCGTTCCAACACCTCCCACCGAAGACCTCGAAAACGGTGACATCGTCGAAATCACGGGCGGGCCCTTCAAAGGCGAACGTGCCCGTGTCATGCGAATCGACACCTCCAAAGACGAAATCACCCTTGAACTCTTTGAAGCCCCCTCCCCCATCCCCGTCAAGGTTCACGCCGACTTCATTCGGATCGTCGAACGCAGTGCACGTGAAGAAGCCGAAGAAAAGGAAGATGAACTCCTCGGACTCTAGCGACATAACTACGGGAACGTCTAAGTTGAGGCAGAACATTTTTAAATCGCGCTAAGCTCTTTGAGCTGACCCATCTCTAGAGGAGACATCAACAATGGGCAAAGTAGTCTGTGAAGCTCTCGTCGAAGGCGGCAAAGCTAGTGCCGGACCCCCTATCGCCCCAATTCTGGGACCCACGGGAGCCAACCTGTTCCAGATCGTTCAGGAAATCAATAAACAAACTGAAGATTTGAAGGGCTTGAAAGTTCCGGTGACCATTGTTGTTGATGATGACACAAAGGAATTCGAAATTACTATTGGCCTTCCACCGACTTCAGCTTTAATTATCAAAGAGGTTGGTGTGGAGAAAGGCACCGGTGCAACCGGCACCGAAATAACCGGTGATATCACTCTTGATCAGGTATTGAAGGTTGCTCGAGCGAAAGACCAGGACCTGTTGGGTAGTTCCTTCAGTAATCGTGTCAAATCTGTCTTGGGAACCTGTGTGAGTATGGGTGTCACAATCGAAGGTAAGGACGCCCGCGAGGTCCAAAAGGAAATCGATGATGGGATTCATAACGAGAAATTACAAGCGTAACAAGGGTGGATACGACGATGTCTCTGAAATTGGATAACATTGAAACAGCTGTCAGTGAAGCACAAACCAAGTCGAAGAAACGGAAATTCGATGAAGCTATGGAAGTCATTGTGAACCTCAAAGGTATCGACCTCAAAAAAGGCGGAAAACAACTCAACGTCGATGTCACCCTTCCTCATGGAACCGGTGAAGGCGTCAAAGTCGCCATTATCGCCTCTGGAAATCTAGCCTTCAAAGCCCGTGATTCCGGAGCAGCCCAAGTTCTCGAAGCAGCGGACATTGAGAAACTGGAAGCTAACAAAGACGCAGCTAAAAATCTCTCTGAAGAAATCGATTTCTTCATTGCTCAAGCGGATTTAATGCCCCTCGTCGGAAGAGTACTCGGTCCTTATCTAGGTCCTCGTGGCAAGATGCCAAGACCCATCACATCTGATGTCGACATTGGAAAGCTCCTCTCCGAATTCTCCTCTTCTGTGAAACTCCGAATGCGGAAACACCTCGTCGTTCAAGCTAAAGTTGGCAAACGATCCATGAAGTCCAAACTTGTCGCTGAAAACATTGAGGTCGTGGTCAAAACCCTTGAAACTAATCTTGACCGCGGTATGCAAAACATCGACAAAATCTTCACAAAAACCACCATGGGTCCTCCTTTCAAAATTGACATTTAAAGAGACGGTGAAACGTTATGAGTTCAGGTCAACAAACCCCAGTAACTGCTGAGGGACCCCTCACCAGTAAGGGACGTCCAGTTCCCCAAGCGAAGCTTGATGAGGTCGCCAACCTCGTTTCCCTTCTCGAAAAGTATGATTACATCTCGCTTCTTCGCACAGAACAAATCGGCTCTAAACAATTTCAGGCTATCAAGAAAGTCCTACGTGACACGGCTAAGATCCACATGTCACGAAATACACTCATGATTCGGGCAATCCAGCAAGCAGCTGCGAAGAAAAAGAACCTCGAAAAACTCATCCCTTTCATTGAAGGTTCCAGTGCCTTTGCCTTCACGGATATCAGTCCCTTTGAACTCAGTGATTTGTTGCAACAAAACAAAGCTAAAGCCCCCGCGAAAGTGGGAACAGTAACCCCTGAAGATATCCTCATTGAGGCAGGTAATACAGGGTTCCCGCCTGGTCCCCTTATCACTGAACTTAGCCAGGTAGGTCTGAAAACGCGAATTCAAAGCGGATCTATTTGGATAACTCAGGACCATGTCGTTGTGAAAGCTGGCGACACCGTGAATCGGGAACAAGCGCTGGTCATGTCTCGTTTAGGTATGGAACCTTATGAGATTTTTCTCAAGCTTACGGTTGCCTACGATAGTGGAACGATAATTTCTGCTGATGTTTTCGATATCTCACGAAGTGATGTCGTCAACCAGCTCATCACTGCAAAACAAGAAGGCCTCGCCCTAGCTCTGGCAATGGGCTATGTCAGTATGGAAACGGTTTCCTTATTGCTACAGCAAGCTGCGCATGAGGCTCGTAGTCTCTCCCTCTTTGCCGCTATCCCCACGGATGAGACTACAGATCAAATCTTAGCTCAGGCAGAACACAGTGCCACCGCACTGGCCCAAGCCGTCCGGAACAAGAATCCAGACGCACTGCCGAACTAAATCCGGCGTAATGAAGACAAAAGATTAAAATACGCCTCAACGGAAGCGTTCCCTCTCACAGGTAACGCCCCTATCTTCCCCAAGAAACCCGGAGGATAACAAAATGGAATACATATACAGTGCAATGCTCCTTCACAAAGCGGGCAAAAAAGTCTCCGCAACCGGTCTAACTAAGGTGCTCACCGCCGCAGGCGTCACACCCGATGAAGGCCGAATCAAAGCGCTTGTCGCTACCCTCAAAGACATCAAAATCGATGAGGCAGTCAAAGCAGTCCCTGTTGCTGCTGCACCCGCAGCTGCACCAGCGGCAGCCGCTCCTGCTGAGGCAAAGCCCAAAGAGAAGAAACCGAAGAAAGAGGAAGAAGAAGAAAAGCCTGAAGAAGTTGCAGGGCTTGGCGCCCTCTTTGGCTAAATCCTCATAGGGGCACCTAAGCAACACCTTCTCTGCTCATTTCTTAACAAAGCTAGTTCACAAAAGGCAACAGATACTAACTTATCGACCACGCCGTAAATACCAACCCAAATCAAGCCGATTCTTGAGGATCATATCTCCCGCAGGGTTCTTTACGATTTGACCAAAACCCAACCCATCTGCTTGAACATTCACGACAAGAACCTTCTTTGACGTTTCCGAATCAGAACCCTTATCCTGAAATTCCTGCAATTCTAAATCGCGGCCATAAAGGAATCGCTGTTCGCCCTTCGAACTTGCCACCACTTTCGCTGACGGTTTTGCACCATCAGCAAGACGATGCAGACTATGCAAACTCGGATGGAGAACGCCATCTTTCAGTTCACCAAGGAACAGACCGATGAAATACGGGTGTTGGGGTTGGACCTTCAGATGAAGGTCCCAAAGCGCCTTGGATACCAGAAATACTTCAAGACGACGCCCTTTCCCAATGAGAAGGTGTTTCCCCTTGAGAAGTTGCTTAATCACCTTGTCCGCAAGATATATTGCAAGCCCATTTCGAATCTGCTGCTCTTCTTCACCACTTGGGGGACCAAAGACTAGGCGGCCTGTTTTACCATCTTGCAAATGAAGAAACCCTCCATCTCATGTTTATAGGGATAGAACCTCCGAGCTAGCCGCATCGAGTCATCAACATCCCGACCAAAAAAGGTCGTCAACCCAGGATCCCCCAGAGGTAATTTTGTCTCAACAATTCGTAAAGGACATTGCTGTAACGCATAATTGATAATTTCCTCATTTTCCTCTGGTGCAAATGAACAAGTAGAATAAACGAGAGTACCGCCTTCTCGAAGTAACTGGGAGCCCGCAAGAACCAATTTACGCTGAACTTGGGATAATGTGACAATATCTTCTGGAGTCCGACTCGTTTTCCGGGATGGATCCACTGGAATTAATCCTTCACCAGTACAAGGGGCATCTAAGAGCACAACATCAGCTTGAATCCCCAATTCTGGTAATCGTGCTGCATCCATCCGCATTACAAAACTATTCTCCACCCGCATTCGCGAGAGATTCGACCGAAGACTGCGAATCCGGTTCCGATTAATATCCGTGGCAACCAAAACCCCTTGATTCCCCATCAATTGTGCAATTAGCGTGGTTTTTCCTCCAGGTGCTGCACACATATCCACAACCAGTTGGTCATCCTTAGGGGTCATGGTTTCAACAGCCCACATGGACGCTGGACTCTGCAACATATAATGGCCAAGTAAGTACTCGGTTGTGGCACCCACGGTTAACGGGGATTGTAGGACACGAAACGCATACGGGAGATCTGCTACTGGCTGGAGTTCAAACCCTTTCACCTTCAAACGATCTAATTCCTCATCAATAGAGGTAGCCAGTGTGTTCACACGAATTGTCTTTGGAAAGACCTTATCATTACCCAGAAGGAATCGTTCTATCTCGTCACCGAAGAGTGCCAGATACCGCTCCACCATAAACGTCTTGTAACCATACTCCGCTGCCAACCGTTCGGCTTCACGAGTCGTCACATCAAACACACTACACTCTAGCAACGCGGTAACTCTTAAGAAGCATCCGCCTCCATTCTTTACACACGAAATCACTAGGTTACCAATCATGTGTCTTGCAATTCCTGCCCAAGTTGTCAGCGTCAAAGGTAATACTGCCATAGTCGACTTTGGCGGCGTCAAACGATCCGTCTCAATCGCCCTCATGGAAAATCTTGAACCTGGAGACTACGTTATTGTTCACACCGGTTATGCCATCCAGAAGATGGACCAAAAAGATGCTGAAGAAAGCCTTGAATTATGGCGTGAAGTTCTCGCTGGAGATCAACCTCCAGAAACGTAACTTGTAGTCATATGTCGTATAGTTTTGATTAGAGAAAATAAGGAAAGGGCGTCCCCCGAGTTGGGAGACAGCCGATGTTTGACGGTTGTTGTTTACTCTTCCTTAGCTTCCTCTTCTTCCTCGATTTCTTCAAGGGGAATCGGGGGTGGAGTTGTCATCATAGTCCAGCCAATCCACATCACAATGAAGAGCACCAGAACAATCGCCAACCACACCGGAATTGCAACAGCCCAATAAGGCTCCATGAGAACGGGCACCCACCCTGGCTGAGGAATCAAACCAAGGATTGGCCACCATGGATGAGCTGTTGGCGGGACCGTGGTCGTTGGAAACACGGAGTAGAACATGAAGGGATAGATGAGAGCCCAATAGGTGTAATAGAGTAGAACTAGAAGTGCGAAGATGAAGATGAGGAAACCATAGATTTTATCTCGTGCCATAATTGGTTACCCCTTACGTAAGGGAATCTGCGACTGCCTTGATAAGGCTTTATTCTTAAGTCTTACCCAAAAGCAGCCCCAACCATACAAAAGAAGAATCAACCTCCACATAAATACTTATGCTAAGGAATAGAACACTCTTCAGGAAAATTACATCATGAAAGCCTTGATACTCGCTGGTGGCATGGGAACACGACTTCGCCCCCTAACGTGCAGTCACCCTAAACAGCTTCTCCCACTCGCTGATTCCACACTCATCGGGTACCTCCTCGATCAATTCAAGACTGCTGGTATCAATGAAGTAATCCTAGCAACGGGGCAAAACAGCCAACACCTTCAAACCGCTCTTGGTGATGGCGCCAAACATGACGTCACACTCCATTACTCCATCGAAACCCATCCACTAGGAACTGCTGGGGCGATAAAACAGGCTGAACCTTTCCTAAGAGAAAATGCGCAATTTCTCGTAATGAATGGTGATATCATCTCGGATATTCCCTTCAACCATCTAATTCAGTATCATAAGCAACATCAGGCTAAAGCTACCATCGCCTTGTACCGCGTTGAAGATCCCAGCCGATTTGGAGTCGTTGACATCACCACAGATGGACAAATCCAACGATTTGTTGAGAAACCACCTCGTGAGAAAGCCCCAAGTAATCTCATCAATGCTGGATGCTATGTGCTTGATCACACAATTTTAGACCAGATTCCTGCTCATCAAGAAGTGTCAATCGAATACGATGTATTTCCGAACCTCTGCCAATCAGCTCCAATATTTGGTTGGGAGCATCACGGATTTTGGATTGACATCGGAACCCCTGCATCGTTTCTTGAAGCACACCACATCTTTCGACATAAAGTACACAAAACACCTGCCATTGGCTCAGAAACCAAGATCACATCACCTCAGCAAATTAGCTCTGAGGTAACCATTGGAAACCGAGTAACCATTGGTGCCAATACGCGCATCTCTAACTCGGTCATATTCGATGAAGCTATTATTGGGGAAGGAGTTTTCATCGATCAATCAATCGTTGGGTATGGTGCAAAAATTGGTCAGGGGATTAAGTTAGACGCCCACACAATCGTTGGGGATGAAGCAATTCTCGACCCAGGGGCTATCATTCCCTCCGGATCGCTGATCTGCCCACAATACCGTGTGGAAAAAGACTGTAAACCCCCATACTGTTTTGTAAAGAATCTCAAATCACTTTGAATCCGCTTCAGGTGAAGAAGGAGAAATTAACACCCTAGCCCTTCGGAACGTAGCGATGAAAATACTAACCAAGGTGATCACAGCGAGTACCGTGGCCGTCGGAACCAAGGTGATCCCCCAGGGCGTGAAATTCAACCCAAACGCCACAAGCACCGCCAATGCAATACTCAGGCCACAAGAAAGAGCTAACCGTTCCCACCGATCAATAAATCGTTCAAAGGGGAAGAGCACACGGATAAACGCAAAACCAGGTACAAAAACTAATAACAAACCCCCAAAAATCCAGCGCAACACCACGAGGGGATACATGTCAACCGGAATCAGCAACGTCGTGACTAAACCCAAAAGTAACAACACGAGCGTAACCCACAAATCTAACGCCAGAGTGCTCCACAAATATTCTACAAGACCGGAAACCGGCGTCATCACCGTCTCATCGGACGCACCAGGAAGGTTAAGGAGGACCCGCCCCTCCTGGGCAAGATCCTTTATCATCCGCATCGTAACGTCTTCAGGGACACCCTTACTTCGAAGTTCTGTCACCACTCCATGCACAGTGGAGAAACGACGACTTCGCAACGCTTCAAGAATCAACTCCCTTACAGTTTCGGGAATATAGGTGTCCTTTTCACGCAGCAGCATAGACGTCCGTCCTGTTCGACCATTAAGCAAAGATTCTTTTAACCTTTGAGTCCCCTATTGTTCGGACGCCTATGCAACGCCAACACTTCGTCCTACTATTGGTTTTTCCATTTCTACTCGTGAGCTTGAACCTACTTGGGCTCTACACATACAGTGTTGGTTTAAATCAATCAATTTCCCTCAATCAACCACCACAAGATCTAGCCCAGCAGGCCATCAACGAGGCCCAAACCGCCATCAATACCGCATACACTACACTAGCCTTTGCGGACGCCGCAGGATCCCCAATCATTGATCTCATTAGCACACTTAATGGTGCCATTGGTCAATTGAATCAAGCTCGCCACGCATACAATCAGACTGATTATCCCACCGCGATAACCATAGCTGAAACCGTAACCAACACAGCGAACACAGTGAATGAGGAGGCCCAGCTTCGCGGTATTACAACCGTGGCCCAAACGCAAGCTCAGATTCTCTTTGTCATTGCGGTTGTTGTAATTTCCGTTCCAACAACTTATTTTGCAGTTACATATTGGCAACAGTACCGAAAAGCAAAACGCCGTGAATTCCTACAAATGGAAATCCGTCTGCCTGATGAGGATGAGGAGGAAGAGACGCCTTGAGGAAATACACACAGACCATCCTCACGATTATCATGTTTGGTATCGTCTTGACTACTGGTACTCTCCTTGTCTCTGTCTGGTTCTTACCACCTCCTGAACACACACCCTCCATTGCCATGCTGAATGAATCCATGCAAGCAGGACCTTATCCCACTAATGTAACCACCAATACCAACATCACCCTGAACATCGAAGTATCTAATTTCATGGGCACCGTCCAATACCTCTATGTCAATGTGAAACTCGCGAATGAAACCACCATGACAACAGCCACGACTCCTTCCTCTGCTCCCATCCTCCTTCAATTCGAGCGGCTCGTTCCCAATGGTGGTACCTGGCGATTTCCCGTCACGCTCAACATGACCACCCCAGGCATCAATTACCGACTAACCTTTGAATTATGGCGCTACAATCCCAACACCGATGACATCATCTGGATTCGAGATCCTCTTGGCAGGGGGCTATGGGTTCACCTTCCCATGAACGTCACCGGACCCTAAACCATGGAGGATGAACGATGTGACGCGGCGATTACACATCACGCAGGTCGTCCACGACTTTCATCCGGTGGTCGGTGGCATCGAAACCTATGCTTATAATCTCGCAAAAGGGCTCGTCGATGCGGGTCATGAAGTCAAAGTCTTCACGACAAAATTACCCAAAAACCCTTCCTACGAGAACCTACATGGAATCCACATTCATCGATTCCGCGCAATAGCCCGCCCTTTCAATTACCCATTTCTTCCCGGTCTCATGCGTGCGCTACTTCATGATGACTGTGATATTTTCCATGCCCACATCAACTCCCCCATGACCATCGACATCACTGCCACGGCAAGCCGATTAACCCACACTCCCCTCGTCATTACGTATCATGCTGATGCCCTTATCAGTGATATCGCGGGCAAAACACCCTTCTTCCGCACATGGCTCGATAATATGTATCGACGATCCCGTCAAAGGGCCGCCAATATTGCAAAACAACTCATCGTCACCTCTCCCATGTATCGAAACACTTCGCTGTTCTTACAAGACTTTCTCGACAAAACCACAGTGATTCCTGCCACAATAACCCCATACTTTCTCAAATCCCACCAGAACCCTACGCAGGCTAAAGGAAGTTTCGGCTTCCAATCCACCGATACACTCCTGCTCTTTGTCGGGCGACTGGTTCCCTACAAAGGCTTACGAGTCCTGCTTCAGACCTTCTGCCAAATTCGCCAACAAAATTCCAAGGTACACCTTGCCATTGTCGGCTCTGGACCCATGGAATCAATCCTCAAAGAAATGAGCGTACAATTAGGAATCACCGACGCGATTCACTTTCTCGGCGTCTTACCCCGTCGACGCCTTCACGACGCCTACGCCGCGTGCGACATCTTCGTTTTGCCCTCAAGATCCCGCTCTGAAGCATTCGGCATCGTCCAACTCGAAGCCATGGCTCAAAAAAAACCTGTTGTCGCTACAACCGTGGGTGGGGTCCCTTACGTTGTCCAACACGAGAAAACTGGACTCCTGGTCCCTCCCGTTGATGAAAAAGCGCTCAAAATAGCCCTTAACCAACTCATCGAAGACCCTGCACAACGTAAACGCCTTGGGCACGCCGGACGGAAACGATTAATCGAAAACTTCACCCGTGAACCAACCACAAAAACACTCGAAGTCCTCTATTACCGAATCCTCTCGTAACCACGGTTACTCATCAGCGGTTCTACCCATTCTTTCCACAAGCCATGTCGCTGGACGTGAGACTGGATGTAATACAGCACTCATCCGCAAAAGTGCCAATCGATCATCTGAATC
>JAEOSV010000010.1 GCA_016840185.1 Candidatus Hermodarchaeota archaeon
ATGGAAACACGAAACCAAGGCTTATCTGGGTTTATTTTGGTGCAACACGATACCAATAAGTGTAGGCGTCTTTAAATCCCAAGCCATAATACAATTTTTGAGCAGGTTCATTTTGCTCTTCAACCTGTAAATATCCACGTTTTGCACCCCGAATGAGTCCCCAACTCACTAAACTTTGGGTAATAGTTGAAGCGATACGCCGCCGTCGATATTTCTTCTCGGTGACTAACGAAAACAAGCCTAGCCATTCACCGTCTAGCACACCAAGTCCAACCCCCACGACCTGATCACCACTAATTGCAGCGGCACAGGCTTTTTCACCAGTTATTCGATCAATAATTCCCTGGCGTGCCGTCATGCTCTTCTTATCGAAGCCTGCAGCGTTCCCATAGGTCTTGTACCAATCCGCCCAGGGGGACCCAAACACCACAATCCCCACTTCCGATTCTTCTAAGAACACCTCGACGAGAGAGGCTGTGAGAACTTTCACCCGCATATCAACGATGAATCCGGCTGATTCCAGAAATGTATCAAGGTCTGAGGGTTGACTGGCTTGTGTCAGTTGGAAGCGAACCGGCAGTTTATGTGACCGATAGAACTGTTGAACCTCTTGCAGGGCTTCTGCCAAGTCCTTTGATGCAGGTTTTCCGATAGGCAGAACACTATTTGCACGACGGGTGATGCCATCGGTGGCTCGAAGGAGCCAGTCACCATATTGTTGCGTGTGCTTTGCTATCCAAGCACGGCTAGCAACCTTTTCAATCTGGGTAATCATGTTCGGAGTTGTCACAGTAGTCACCTACTACTTGATGTTATGAGTCAAGTTACATTTATTATGCTTGTTTGAGTATCTAGTAACTCCCGACATTAATGAGGGTTAAGGGTTCTTGGGTTTTTGTCGGGTGTAGAACGTGAAAAAACCCATTAAATTCATTAATTTCAATGAGTTATTTCTGGGAATACTGACATAATCGCGGTTAAGTAATCCAAGAAATCCGTTCGCTGGGTTTGGTAAAAGGGATACAGTTTATTTAGGAAAAGAAACGCTGTGTTACTACGGATTTGGGCACCGGATTGCATCGTTTCGGGTAGAGTGATATGGCTATTCATAGCTTCTATGTCATCGCGTGGGACTCAGGACAACCCCTCTACCATAGGACTTGGGTTGAGGTGACTGAGAATCCAACCCTATTATCAGGGTTATTAGCCAGTGTGGAGCTTCTCGCTCTCAAAATTACTTCTCAAAATGTTGACATGGTGACCATGCGCAATTCCCGTTTCTTCTTCAAAGTGGACGATGACAACGGACTCTTACTTGTCTTTATCACCGATCTCGTGGATGATCCAACACGCTTTGGCGACTATTTGGATATGCTCCACAACCGGTTTCTTGAGAACTTCTCCGACATTACCTCACACGTCCCTGTATACCAACGTGATCCACGGCGGGCCAGGGTGTTCGATGAGCTAGTTGACAGCCTCATCTCCCATTGGGAAACCGGTGAAGCCACCCTCCGAACGGCAAAAATAATGGATTTGCTTGATATTTTCACCCAATTTTTCAACATTACCTTACAGAAAATCCTCACCCAACGTTCCCGGGACATGCACTTTACCGATATCCAACGTATCCTTTCCACCCATTTGAAATCTGATCCCGCTCTGCGTCCGGTCTCCGTTGATAAGCATGGAGTCATTTCCTTTGACCAGGTGAACCCGGAACATGTGAGAGTGTTAGGGCTAGTAGATACGTTGAGCATGATTTTGAAAGAGTTGGTTGCCATTGGTCGTCGCACAAGGCGTCGACAAAGTTACGAAACCCTTTTCTTTGAACACTATGCCCCTTTAATTAAATCCGAACAAGAACGCATTGAAGAATATGAGTTACAGAAAAAACTGGTGATGGAACTTCTATGACCGACCGCCCCCTTGAATACACATCTGAGAAACCCACCTATACCCATCGGGCCAAGGTAGTTGTGGTTGGGGATGCGGCAGTCGGAAAAACCAGTCTCATCGTTCGTTATGTGAAGGGTGTGTTCAATCCCAGTTACATCATCACGTTAGGCGTGAATTTCTTTATCCAAGACATCAATATTGGTGACAAAACACTCCGTCTTCAAATCTGGGATACAGCAGGCCAGGAACGTTTTGGCCCTGTACGCCAGAAATACTACAAAGGTGCCCGTGGGGCGATTCTCGTTTTCGATTTAAGTAATCCTGTGAGCTTCGATCGGTTGGATTTCTGGGTTAAAGAAGTGAAACAGGCATGTGGGGATATCCCGATCCTATTTGTTGGGAACAAAGCGGATTTATCGGCTAATGTAGAGCAGCATCAAATCCAGGACTTTGCTTCGGGTTATAATCTTCAGTTTGTGGAAACCAGTGCAAAAACAGGAATGAATACGGTCAAACCCTTTTTGTTGCTAGCTCCACAGATATTGGACGCCATGGACGAGTAAT
>JAEOSV010000089.1 GCA_016840185.1 Candidatus Hermodarchaeota archaeon
AATTCGCGGTAGGACTTGGCGATTTCCTGACCCTCGAGATTGAACAAAACAGAACGGTTACCCGTTGTTCCTAGGTCAATTACGGCAATAAGTTGGTCCGAGTGTTTCGCCATGGGAACATCTCCAAGAGAGTGTAGAATACTTCGTCTTGGTTTGACGTTCCCAATAAGGGTTACTTCCCATGGTTTCTACGTGGTTGGTCGTAGGCGTCGACGAAGGATGTACACGACAAGAACAATGACCACTATGATTACGAGAATGACTGTGGTGACAATTCCTGCGAAGAGCAGAGTGGATATTGAATAGAACACCGAGTCTGAGTAGACAACATGACCAGCAAAATCTTGGCCATAAACATGAATTTCCATTATCCCGCCGAATGTTGGGGCTGGGAGCACGGCGTCATAGCGATTCCCACCTTGATAAACAAGTGGCATTCCAATCCAGTTGAAATTGCTAGCGGGATCAAATCGATACTCCAAATAAAGTAATTCAAAACCACTAATACTAGTATCAATGTAGACGGAAACAAGTGTGGAAATAACACTTGAAACGATACCGGGAACAACAATGATTGGATCTCCCGGTTCATCCAGGAGTACTTCAAACATTGCATTTATGGCATTTCGTACTTTGTAACAGTTGGCAAGAACTTGATCAGCACTGGGATTGAAATAATCCCAAATGCTATGCCCCCAGGCGGATTCATTCCCATAAGTTTCCAAAGTAACTGCGGGAATGTCATAGACACCATAGAGCCAGTCATCCCAAGTCCCATAGGAGGGATACAATTGCGTGGAACTCCACCATTCAAAGCCTGAAGCCTCCTGGACTGCAGCACCGAGATTGGCAAAGAAGGGTTCATGTGGACTGGGATCACTTGTAAAGCCCCATGGAGTAAGTAATACATCGATGCCACTGTGCAATGAAACACCAAAAGCAAGGTTTTCAGAATAATGAACAGTGAAGTTAAGCATCGCCTGGGTTTCTGGTTCACTAAATGGTGCATCACCGTGATAAACCACTGCCCGGGGCTCATCGACACCACCGGCAAAGGCCACTGGGTAATTACGGTTCAAATCCACACCTCCGGGCTTATCTTCACCAGTGTCCCCATCCCCATCCAAATCTAATCCCTCATAGGTGTAGTACCATTCATATTCAGTCTCATAATGTTCAACCTTGTAGTCGCCGTTGACATCTTGGATTTCCCATTCATCCGCTGATCCATCCCCGTCATCATCAATGGGATGTAAGTTTCTTCGCTGCCAAGGATTGATGTGAAGTATTTCCAGTGTATCCGGGTTTAAAGTGGGGATTAGATAGATTATGAAATTGGTTAGGAATTGCTGAACTTCCGGTTGACTGACATTCGCAAGGAGATAATCCAGATAATAGAGGGCATTTTCAACGGTGATAGCCTCACGCGCATGGTGATGGGCTACGATGAGGAATCCACGACGATTAGAGGTATCTCCGGGAGCGGTGATTTGTACACAGGGAATTGGGAGTCCATGATAGCTAGCGCCAATGTTGAAGACATCAAGGAGCTCAGGAAACTCAGTTACTCGGTCGGTAATATGGTCGAGAATCTCAGAGTAATTGTGAAATGGTCCTAAAGTGGGTCCCCAGTACAAAGTATCATCACCGGGAAGAGGACCAGAGACATTGTCATACTGTTCCCAGATCCAAGAAACATTGCCCGGATTTTTGAAGAAGAGACTCTCAGATGTTTCCTTGAATGGCTTGCCTGAATGATATGTAATAGAATCTGTGGTGTGGTGAGAAAGAGAGTTGGGCATGGGTACCGAGATAATCAGAAAACACATAACCAAAGACAAGGTGGATATTTTTGCAAAGATTCCCATGAAATCAACTCGAAAGCAGCTTGGGTTCTTCAGTCAAAAAGACTTACGTTTCCAGCAAATTCCATCCATGAGATAACAAAAAGGAGCTAGATGGATTTGTATTTCTCCATTTCTTCTGAGGTGATATGTCTCAGAATCTGGTTTTTGTGAGCCATGACAAACCGACAGGAAGAATCGCCCATGGCGCGGCAGGTGATTTCACGGGCTTGTAGAGGAATGCCAAAACTTTCTTCGCACCACCCGGCTGAATACCCTGCGTTGAAGAAGCAACGGGGGGAATGGGTGTGTTCATTTTTCTTGACAGAGGCTTCAACCTCAAAGGAATTGAGATGATCATAAACGAGTAGGTAGTTTTCATCGGGTGATGGATTGCTGATTGGAAAGATGTTGACATGAGCAAATCCACGAAAACTAAACTGGATGGGTCCCGCGGAGAGCATTCCAACTGGGTCTTGGACATTCATCCGTTGTTGATAGTCACGGGCATCTAATTGTCCAAAGGATTTAGCGACTTCATAGATAATTAGGTCAGCCAGTTCTCCACTTCCAGATATGGCGATTCGTTCTCGCATTGCCGTAACAAATTCGGCGGGAAGTGCCACATAACGCTGGTTACCAATGAGATACTTGCCTTCCTTGGGAAGACGTCGTGAGGTTTCAAAGTATTTGGTGACAAAATCCTCTGCTTTTACAAATTCATCGAGCATGTTCTTTGGAACCGTTACTGATTCGAGTTCCTTATTATACCTAGAAGTTGGCAATTTTGGTACGCCTTCCCAGCAATTAGAACGAGGTTTTGTTAATTCTTAAGACTTTATCAAATTGTGAATGTATCGGATTATAGTTGCGAAAAAAGCAATACAATGTAATTGATTCTGCGGTTCTTTCAAGAATGTTTGAAAAGGATTAGAAGAAGGATTGAAGCGTTCATTCCTAGTCCTTGAGAATTAGCCGATCAAGGGCTCCTGAGGCATTCAGTTTCTCGATTGCTGAGTTGTATTGGTCATCACTGTTAATCATCGTGTTGCAGGCATCTTCCCGCATGTGGGTGCCTGGTTTCACTTGCACGGAGACCTTGTTGTCAGGAAATTCATCCTCCACGGCTTTTCGAATGACAATCCCAATAACTGCGCCCATAGGACATTGGGGAACCGTTGGAGCGAATTGGATATGGATTTCATTACCCTTGATGTTAACATCCTCATCGGTGACAAGCCCCATTTCAACTACATTTACCGGGTGTTCGGGATCGAGTACGCGTCGGAGAACGTTCATGACATCTTCAGTGTCCATAATTACCAACTTCTTTATGGAATACCGAATCGAAGTGGTGCTAACCTAAAAACACTGTGGTTTCTTTATTTCTAGGAATACTGCGCAGGTTTCAGAAATCATGTAACTTTTTTGGAATGGGCAGCAAACCTTATCTAGGTTCGAGAGCTCAACTAGTGTTAGAAGGGTTCACATAGATAACGGTGGGTAAAATGACGCAAGAAGCTCCAAATAAAGCCCAACGCTCGGAAGAACTCAAACAGCAAATCGAAGCACTAACCACTAACCTTGTCGATGCCATCGACGTACTTGTCCGTGATCTTCAGCGTAGCCTTATGATGATTGCAGATCGTGTAGAACAACGGATGGAACAGATTGGTTTTGGCCGTTTGAGTGGCCCAATTGTCAATGATGTACGAGAGGGTGTGACGACAGAGTCCAAACGATTTAGCGAGCAGGCTCGGGCTAAGATTCAAGAAGTTACTCAGGCGAAAGCAGGTTTATCAGGTGCAGCTGATGAGCTCAGTGCATTAGCCTCGATGACTGAGTCGGAACGTGAAGAGCTTCGCAAGCGCTTACAAGATGAGATTTCAGCATCACAGAAAACCCGAGAAGAACTTGAGAAGGAATTGGCTGACGCCCAAGTGAGAATCGCAGATTTAGAGAAGCAAATGCAAACCAAATCAACGCGTGATACTCGCCGAATTGACAAGTTACAGACAACAAACAAGCAGCTCTCGGAATCCCTTAAACAAGCAGAAGCTGAACTCCTCAAAGTCCAAGAAGAGAGTAAGAAAGCCCTTAGTGAACGAAACGCCGCAGTCAAACAGGTTGATGAAGTAAATACCAAGTTGGCTGCAGCCACGGCAGCAGCAGCAACCACCGCAGCAGCTACAACAGCATCCAAGAAGAAACTTGAAGATCAGGTTAATTCGTTGACCACCGAACTTCAACAAGCACGTGAAGCAGAACTAACTGCGAAAAAGGAAGCAAGCTCACTATCTTCGAATATGGAAGAAATGAAGACTAACTTCCAACAAATTGAATCAGAACGAGATAAAGCCCGTTCACAACTCCAAGATTATAAAACCAAAATGAAGGCGATTGAAGAGAAAACGACAACGTCAGACCAGCGACTTCAAGAATCAACTGAAAAACTCCAAACCGCTGAAAAGGAAATCGTGGAGCTCAAGCAGTCAGTCGAAAGCCTTGAAGAAGTGAAATCCCAATCTGTAGTGAGCACTGAAAAACTTGCTGAAATGGAGCAAGAACTGAAGGTTGCTCAAACAATGACAGTTAAGACGTCAAAACAAGTTGCGGACCTTGAGGCGCAACTTCAAGAATTGAATAGCTTGAAAGAATCCCATGAGACCAAGATTTCCGAGCTCGAAGAAGAACAAAAGGGCCTCAAATCCGTCATGAAAGACCGAGATACACTCAGTAAAGACAAAGAAGACCTCGAAAAGCAACTAGAGGACGCTAAATTTGAGCTCGAAAAAATGAAAGAAGAATATGCCCGGTTTGCAGAAGTTCGTGACCGATTGAATGCTTTGGAAGCTCGAAGCCAAATTCAAGATATTCTCCTCAAGAAAGATCAGCACTACATTGTCCTGACCACCTTTGCAACCAAGATTGTCGAAGGTAAATACAACGTGTCTGCGAAAGAACTCGGATTCAGCCCCTCCTTGGGAATATCCTTAGCCGCATGGTTAGACAAATTCTTCCTTGACTTACAAGAAGAAGAACTTGTTTCAATTCATCGAACGGCTGGACGTGGACTCCCATCAGCCAATATTGAAGTGTCGAGTAAGGGTAAACAGCTTTTTGAGGAAGCAAAACAGAAGGCAGCCTTGTAAACCTCCTTGGAGCGCCTTTCATGCCAAAAACCCTTGACCGCTACTCACGGTTTTTAGTCCTACGAGACATTGGAGAAAAGGGCCTTGAAAAGATCCGAAAAGCCAAGGTGGTTGTTGTCGGGATTGGTGGATTAGGAAGCATTTCTGCAACAAAATTAGTGACACTTGGAGTGAATCACCTCCGTATTGTAGACTCAGATGTTGTTTCCGTTTCAAATCTTCAGCGCCAGTTTCTATATCGTGAAAAGGACATAGGACACCCAAAGATCCACCTTGCAGCCAAACGACTTGCATCCCTCAACCCAGATGTAACCATAGAACCCGTTGAGAAGTTACTCAATGAAAAAACAGTTGATGGGCTTATTGAGGGCATGGATCTTGTTGTTGATGGTCTTGACCGTTTTGCACCACGGTACATTCTCAATGATGCATGCTGTCGACAAGGAGTTCCATACGTATTTGCAGGTGCTTTGGGTGCAACGGGAAACCTTACTACAATTCTTCCAGGGAAAACCGCCTGTTTAGAATGTGTCTATGGCGGAGTGAATGATGCACAACAACCCACTTGCGTAACAATTGGAGTATACCCGACCCTTCTCGGAGTTGTGGCGAATATTCAAGTCCATGAGGCACTCCGGATAATTCTTGGATTGGCACCACGACTTGCAGGGCAGCTCTTGTTCATTGACCTCAATAATCTCCGATTTGACAAATTCCCCATTGCACGTCACGAAGATTGTCCAGTTTGTGAAAAATGTCAATCAACTGATTGACGCTAGCCTGTTAGGGTTTTGAGAGCTTCAATTAATGTGTCGACTTCTTCGATTATGTTGAAGAAGTGAAAACTTGCTCGCACATTTCCATTATATTGATCGAGTACTCCGAGAAGTTCCATCAACGGTTGACAACAATGATGGCCTGCTCGAGTAAGAATTTTCCATTGGGAATCTAAAGCTAAACTAACATCATGGGACCCCCATCCCTCAATGTTGAAGCAGACTGCACCAATCTTCCAAGTCATATCCTCCTTTGGACCATAAACAATGAGGTTTGGTAAGTCGCGAATTCCGTCCAGGAGATGTTTGGTCAACTTGTGTTCTTGTTCGGCAACGCGGTCAATACCAATTCGATTCACATATTTGACTGCAGCACCCAAGGCAATTAACCCGATGATGTTTGGTGTTCCCGCATCCCATCGCCTAGCACGATGATCACCACGAAGCATATAATCATCTGCAGTGACAGAAGCAATCACGCCACCGCCAACCTCCGATGGAGCCATCCGCCTGATTAGTTCGTCGCGAACATAAAGCCCTCCAGTTCCAGGTGGCCCTAGCGGACCCTTATGCCCTGAAAAGGAGTAGAAATCACATCCTAACACCTTTACATCCAAGGGCATGTGCCCAACACCCTGTGCTCCATCGATAAAGACCAAACAATTTGGATTTGCTGATTTGATTGCACGAATAATGGCAGGGACATCATGTTTGGTACCCATTGCATTCGATGCATGCTGAAAGGCAACGAATTCTGTATTCTCATCCACTACCTCAGTAAACATTTCCGGCAATAACCGACCTTCAATTGTAGGAGTTATTGTTTGGAACTGAGCATTGACATACTTTGCCATTCGCATCCAGGGCAAGAAATTCGAATGGTGTTCCAACAGCGTCGTGACAATCTTACTCTCGGGTGTCCATTTCACAAGGGGGGGAGCAAATTTGAATCCAGTACTCCAGCGATTGAGAAATTGATGTTCCAATGCATAGGCTACATGGTTCGCCGCTTGGGTTTGATTTCGTGTAAAAATAAATTCTTCAACATCACAATGAAGTAGTCGTTTGGCGATTTCTTCTCGCGCTGCATCACATACCTCGGAGGCTTTTGCTGCAATTGAGTAAGCCCCTCTTTCCACATTTGCACAATATTCCTCAAAGTATTCTACAGTAGCATCTATAATCGGGCTAGGCACTGGCGTTGTTGCACCATTATCAAGATAGATGTATTGTTGGGTGATTGGCAAATCGCGACGCATGTCTTCAGGATTCATAGTAGGCCTCCAATAAATGAGTCAACTACGACTCATATTCTACCCATCGTAATTGAAACTTCCCCTCAAAACCTTCGTGCTAGTTACACATTTTTCCTAGCTTGTAACAGAATTTGTGGAAACCATCGTGTTCAATCGTTTACCCATTAGTTGGAGAAACATAGTATCACGTTTCAACGATTTCTCGGCTTCTATGGTCTGATCATAACTTAGAGTATACAATGTTTTGATGGTTTGCACGTTACTGCGAATTCGGCCCAAACTTTGCTCATACCGGGCTAGCGATAGGGTAGTACCATAATAGATTCCGACATCGGCTTCGGGTAAATCTGTCCCCTTCTCAATCAAACGTTCCGAGGCAAATAGAGCAGTCGCTTCACCCGCTTTGAAAGCTTTTATCCGTGCGTATTGTGTGGAGCCACTCATTTTTCCGTGAACATAGGTACTTGAGATACCCTTCTGTGTTGCACGATTGGCTAGGTGACGTGTCATGTCGACAAAACGACACAGGATGAGGATCTTTTTGCCTTGCGTTGAAAACCGATCTAGCCAATAGAGAAGCCGTTGTTCTTTCTGATCAGGAACTCGATTGTGTGTTCGTTCTTCCACTCTTTCTTTGATAGTAGAGAAATCGGGATTTGAGAGGAGTATTTTATTTGTGATTTTATTGATGAAGGCGCTGAAGGATGTGAAAGTGCCTTCGAGGAGATGTTGACGAGCAACGGTCATGAGAAGATATGCACGAGCGGCACTAAGAATTATGTTGACTTGTTGTTCGTTACCATCGTAGTGTTGAAGAAGCTTCTTCTTTGATCCTTTCTTTCCCAAGAGGTCAGTGATAAACAGGAGAATTCGGTCACTGGGAATTTGTTTCGCCCCGGTGATAATTTGGTATGCACTATTCAGTCGTTTGAGTTGCGCTCGTTTGATTCCTGAAATTAACTCATCAACTGCAGTTATCCATTCATCAAAAACCCGAATACGTTTCAGGTCATAGGCCGGTTGATAATGTTCAAAATCATCACCGATTGGACGAATTTCAGTGACAAGTTCATCCCCACCAAAGGTTTTTTTCAAAAGATCAATTTTCACATCCTGCGACAACGATGCAGTTAATCCAATGAGGATGCGTTCTGAGCTCGTATTCGTGAGGTTAAGGAATTGAAGAATTGGTTCGTAGGTTTTATTCATGCGATAGCTTTGAAAGGAGAACTCGTGAATTACTTGATTAGCTAGACGCGACTCATCGATTTCATTGTCAATGGTGTCAGAAGCCTCGAGTTCATGTTTTAAGTCAGTGATAATTTGGCCGAAGGTTCGTCCATTCCCAAATCGCTTCTCGACGTATGCTATCGTTTCTGCACGAGGACGTTTCTTCCCGTAACTTTGGGCAAAAATATCAAGGATTTCATCAATGATAACCACTTTGACCTTGTCAAGGGTCTCCTTGTCGATGCGTTTTGTTTTTCCTGTAACTGCATTCATCAACAGGATAGGTGTCGCAAAAATAAATTTGGCCAGAGCTGCATGTTGCCGGGCCATTTGAGCGGGTAGGGTTTTCTGGTCATCTAACAAGAAGAGGTATCCATGTGAGGTTAGCCCGTAGGTTTTAGCCATTTCAAATAATTGGTGTTTTAGTTTACGATCCTGAACGAGAAAAAGGACCTTGTCGTCCTCAGCTAGAATGTTCCGTTCGAACAGCATTTCCAAGGTCAACGTTGAGATGAAGGTTTTTCCCATGCCTGTAGGGAGAAGCACTACGAACACTCTTCGATTACTATTTTCAAGGGTATTCAGGATTTGGTCTCTTGCATTGAGCTGATACAGGCGAGGTGTAAACTTAGCTTCTTTCGCCACATTAAACACCGTGCATTGACTGCCATAGGGCGATTTCAATTTAGGTTTATATTATTTTGGAAAAACCGTTGGAAGACTACCAAATTGGCGCTTAAAAAGAAGTGGATTAGTGAGTGCCCAAGACTTAAATTCCATACAAGAACCAAAACTTAACGATGTTAACATCCACCCCATCAAAAGGAGGTTTTTGTAATGGCATTCCCCTGTGAAACTGTTGTATGGAAAGCGCTTCCGGCAATCAAATCGTCACTAGCTCGGGCGCTTGTCAAAGAGGGGATGACGCAAGTCCAAGTTTCCAAAATTTTGGGAACTACAGAAGCCACAATTTCCCATTATATGAAAGGCGAACGTGGTTCATCGGTAGTATTAGGACAACACATCCAAGATGCTGTCGACGAGCTAGCTAA
>JAEOSV010000090.1 GCA_016840185.1 Candidatus Hermodarchaeota archaeon
ATTTTGTACGGAGTTTTGGATTCACAATCATTTGTTTCCCTACAACCCAAGCTAAGGGATCAGTGAGGGCCCATGTGTCAATGTCGTCAATCCATGCATCAACAAGGGAGATAATTTTAGATTCTTTCATATCCCGTTTCTGAAACTGGAGTAGCACCTCAGCTGCAGCACGCCGAACATCAAAGACCCGTGGCTTCCAAAGTCCAACTAAAACCTTAGTATAATTTATTGGATCTACGGTCTTTGCAGGTTTCTTTGCAATAGCGCGGGTTGCTGAGAGAGGTACTCCCAAGAACTCTAAATTTGAAGTTTTCATATAATTGCGAACTTGGCTAGCACGTTTTGGATTGTGAAGTTCTTTGAGTTCGTCAATAATTGATTGAGCAGCATCCATAGTGTTACACTAAGTTTTGTTGTGTGATTTAAGGATATTTTTTGGAATCCTTCTCAATCTGGTGGGTTAGTAGGACTACTGCTTCAGTAATCTGAGGGAAAAAAGAGAAAAGCCGGATCTGAGCTGGTGGCTCAGACCTCAACTTTGAGACCGAGTTCACGGACGAGTTCTTTGTAGCGATTTCGTACGGTAACTTCTGTTACTCGGCTTATTTCGGCAATTTCGCGTTGGGTACGTCGTTCGCCTTCTTGGATTGAGGCAATGTATAGGCTAGCCGCAGCAAGTCCTGTGGGGTCTTTGCCGGCGGTGATGCCTTTGGAACGGGCTTGGTCAACGATTTCGGCTGCGGTATGCTGCACATCTCCACTGAGCTCTAATGCTTGAGCAAAGCGAGGGATGAAATCGGTGGGTGACGCAATCGGAATGCGAACCTCGAGTTCGCGTAGGAGGAGCCGATAACATCGTCCCAGTTCCTTGCGGCTGATTCGACTGTGATGAGCAATTTCATCGAGGGTTCGTGGAACCTTACGGAGGCGACAGGCTGCGTAGACGCAGGAAGCAATCATTGCTTCGATACTTCGACCCCGAATTAGGTGGTGTTCAATAGCGCGACGGTAAAGGATAGCAGCTGCTTCTTTGACTGGACGAGGAACACCTAGTTGGCTGGTTAGCCGATCTAATTCACTCATGGCATAGGCAAGATTTCGATCTATGCTGGAATGCACTCGAGTACGGATTTGCCATTTTCTAAGTCGGTAAATCTGTGCTCGGCGGCTAGGTGCCAATTTCTTTCCGTAGGCGTCGCGATTACGCCAGTCAATCATAGTGCTAAGACCTTTATCGTGCACGGTATAGGTCATCGGACTTCCCACTCGGCTTCGCTTATCGCGTTCCTCCGAGGTAAAAGCCCGCCATTCGGGTCCTTGATCAACCATGTGGGCATCAAGAACAAGTCCGCAATTTCGACAGATAATTTCACCACGAGTAGTATCGCGGATGACCTCTTGGCCACTGCAGTCTGGACAACGAGTGGCTTGCTGAGATGTCTCAGGCGGACTAACCCGTAATTTTTCTTCTACAAAAGGAGCTTCTTCAACCATTACTCTTTCGACCTTCTTTCTCCGATGAAGAGGGGACGGGGGCGTAGAGAGTCTGCTCTCATAGAGCATCGTCCCAGTCCACTGTTGATATTCAAGCCGTTTTTCCTTCGCCCGCTGGTTGCGACGGAAATAGATGCTATCATACTGTGTGTTTTTGGTGTTTTTCCCCGCTTGGTATTGCGAAACCTTTATAAGGTTCGCCAGTAGGAAACCGGCTTCCAGTCTTTTAAAGCTTTCCTCAACCATATGTGTAAACATAGTAATATTGATGATAGCTTTACACATATCTCTGTATTACCCGACTAAAACCCGTTTTTTTCATGCATTTTCAGAAATTATGAAATTCATAGAAAAAAACCGTAAAATTTGGATTTATTTGGTAGTGATTTCGATACCGCCTTTATTCACTAGGAATGTGTGTTCTGTTTGAGCTACGCGGCTTCCCTTAGTGTCAGCTAGAACACTATATTGTCGAAGCACCTTTTTAGTGGTGAGTTCGCGAAGCCCAAGGGCAAGGCTCATTTTAGGTATGTGTTTACTCAGATAGCGTCGGCTAAATGGTAAACTTTTGAATTCGCGAGCAACAAGGCGCACAATATCTCGAGCCCCTCGTGTTCGAACAGGAATTCGGGTGGGATTCAAACTGTAAATGTAATATTGTCCCGTTTCATGAACGCTTCCAGTGCCTGTTGTAGCAAAAGTCTCGAGAGCGTAAGCTTCTCCTTCTTCGATGATAGATCCGTGAGGAACAGCGATGTTGGGGAGGTTCTTGGGACCATGGAGAATGTATTCGTCGAGTTGGTGACCACTGAGATCCCTGATAGGACGATACCCATATCCTCGGATGGTGTCTTCAATAATTTTTCC
This sequence comes from Candidatus Hermodarchaeota archaeon, assembly GCA_016840185.1. The sequence continues at coordinate 2,362 of JAEOSV010000090.1, forward strand.
AATATCTTTGCTATTGGTTTTGGGTCGAATGAGAAGTAATGCTTTGTTAAGGGCTTCACGGCTAGCTTCAACGAGAGTTTCAAGTTCAGGGTCAAAACTGACGGTGACGGCAGTGTCAGCGATATACCCCTCAACATGGACGCCGATATCAATTTTGACGACGTCTCCTTCCTGAATGACTGTGGTATCTTCTTCAGGGCTCGTATAGTGGGCTGCAACTTCATTCAAGGAGACGTTGGTTGGAAACCCAATACCGCCGCCTAGTTCGACTATCCGGGCCTCTGCTGCTTCACAAATATCTAAAGCGCGAGCGCCAACCTTAATTTGGGATAGGATTTCTTTGCGGACCTGGCTGGCAATTTTACCAGCGCGGCGATATTTGTCCTCTGATGTTTCTTCTTTGTCTTCGGTTTCCTTTTCTTCTTCGGTTGGTTTATCGGGTGTCTCTTTAGGCTCAGGTTCTTTCTCTGGTTTCTTTTCGGGTTCTTCCTTTGGTTTGTTACGTTTTGACATGCGTATCGCAGCCTCTCAATGTACTTTGTCAGTTGAAGGGAGATTCTTTAAGGTTTACGTTCTCTATTAGAGGGGTTCTGAAGCCCCTTTCCCGATTTGCAAATTGACCAGAACAATTTTAGCTGTTTTAAGATATTTACCGAATTGGGGTTACACATCATGTCGGCTACAGCAAAGAATCTTCAGGCACTCCTTCGTCAAATGGAGAGCACAACACCAGGAATTGAAGCAAGCGCGATTGTAACAGCGCAGGGGTTACCGATTGTTGCAGCTATGCCCCAAACCATTAACGAAGCAATCGTAGCAGCCATGACGGCGGCCTTGCTGGGTGTGGCTGAACGAGCATTAACCGAAATTCCTCGTGGAAAATTATTACAAATCACCGTTGAAGCAGAAAATGGGTATATCATTTTGAAAGGTGCTGGTGAAAATGCTATTCTTACTTCGTTGGTCAAGAAAAGTGCAAACCTCGGAATGATTTTCTTAGTCATGAAACGGTATAGCAGGCAAATTGAGCAAATTTTACACTCATAGTTTGGCTGACCAAGGTTTGTATTCGTCGAGTTTTAAGGAAAATGATATTGTAGAAAGGTGGCGGCTCTAGTCCGCCCGTCGTTCACTTCATCTTGGTATCAGTGACATCAGGTTTCCTCTTCATTGCCGCCGATGTAAGAGAGTTCGGGCGTTACTTAAGGGTTGCGAGCAGGGACACCATGTGTTTTTGAATTTGCTTCTGCACTTCTTGAATAGAGCGTCCCGCATTAATAATAACAAACCCGTTTTCCTGAGCTCGTTCAATGAAAATTTGTCTTACTTTTTCAAGGAAAGCCACGTGCTCGAATTTTTCTTTCGGCTTTGGACGCCTTTTACGACCCAGTGCAATTTTTGGCGAAATGTCAAGAAGGTAGGTAACTGTCGGTGTGAGCGCGTAACGATTCAAATTTTGCACCCATTCACGATCAAGCCCGGATGAGCATTGATAGGCAAAAGATGATTCTACGTACCGATCGGTAATGACGATTTTTCCTTGGTCAAGAGCTGGTTGAATTTTATTCAGTGTATTATCGATCCGATCTGCAGCAAATAGTAAAGCATCAATGGCCGGAGATACTGTGGAATCACGTAAAACTTCTCGAATTAACCTTCCGATTCTCTCGTCTGTAGGTTCATGAGTTTCAACAACTTCTAGACCTTTTTTTCTAAGCCAGTTACTTAGAAGTTTCGTATGTGTAGTAGTTCCACTGCCATCAATTCCTTCAAGTGCAATGAAGAATCCTTGTTGCATTAATTACACACTCGTGTTTTTCCTTTCTTTTGTCTTGAATGAGTTGTAGCTTATCAAATAAAAAGGGAGTGATGCTGAATTCTCTAGCTATGAACGTCCAACCACTCTTCGCTTCTTCTATTTTTACGATTGCATCAAACTTGGATGTATACCAAGTAATCAATTATGATTACAGTGATCCTGATAGGGTATACGAGAAAATCCTTGAAGATGACGCCGCTTTGCAAAGTGAAATCGAAAAAATCCATGCGAATATGGCTGAATTTCTCGCAGCAGAAAAGGTGCTCATCAACGAAGAACGAGTTGAACAAGACATTCTCCATGTTGACATTGGATTACGTGGAAGTCCTGAATTAGTCTATTTCCAATGGGTTATCAAATTTCAAGGAACGGTTTTGGGGGAAGAAAACTCCCTCGCCAGTTATGTTGAGGAAGAACAAGCGGAATATGATATTGAAGTACTATACCTTTTTCCTGTGGAGACTCGAATTCTTGAAGTCGTAACTCCGATGGAATATGAAATCCGGGGTTCCCTACTTTTCGTTTGGGCACAAAAAGGAGATGCAGTGGGAGGGCATGAGGAAGTTCGATTTCAGTTTCCTAAATACTAAAGCAACCGCCCACAAGAATAGCACCATTTTGAACCTGGCGATATTTTTGCTTGACAGTAAGAACAGGTTTCTGGAGCCGCTTTTTCTGCTTTCTTCTTAGTTGTCGAAGGAGATGCAGGTTTCTGAGCAGGATCTTTGGGCGGAGGAGCAGCGCTACCTAGGATTGCACGAAGCCCAGCGATTATACTGGCCAACTTATTGAGTTCAGCGTCAATGACCTTCAGTTGCTTCTTTACATCACGCTTCGAAACTTCATCAATACGAGACCGAATTTGCAACGTCTCTTTATCAAATTCGAGTTGTTGTTTTCGATCTTCTAGTTGGACTAGCCATTTATTGGCTTGCGAAACTTCATTTTCAAGTTGCTGATTTATTTCAACAAGTTTGTTGGTGTATTCACTGGAAAGGCGTTGGTAAATGGCATCATCCACTTCTCCAGACTTTTTGAGATTTTCTAGTCGTTCAAGACGCCCTTCCTGAACCTTCTTATCCTGTTGGAGTTTTTCAAGTGGCGTTAATGCCTTAGCTTCCAAATCCTCGATTTCTTTTACTATAGGATTTAATCGGGCTTGTAGTTTATCAGATTGGGCTTTCGCTTCACTTTCTGAAAACTCACCCACAAGTTGTTTGACTTTTACCGTTTCTTGCTCTTCATCGAGTGCCACTTTTTGGGATTGAAGTAGTTCGAGTTTCCCTCGCATAATCAAAGCCGACTCCACGGTTGCTGGAATCATTTCAACCTCTTCAGCAGGTTCCTTCTGTGGTGCAGGTGCCGCTTTCGAAGGTTGAACGGCAGGGACATGTGCTTGTCGTTGATTTAAAGAAACTCCACAGTATGAACAGAACTTAGCATTAGGTTTCAGTTGTCTCCCACATTCGGGGCAGGGTTGGCTCGACATAATCCTCAGCCCTATCAGCTATCTTGAAAGAGCAGGAACGAACCTATAAAGTCGTGGTTTGTGACTCAGATTGAGTTAGATGAAATAGTATAATCCTACAACCTGAAGAACCGTCAAAATTGTTGCGGTTATCAGAGGAACGGCGAGGTTATCGTCCAAGGGTAGAGGAAGGAGTTCAACAACAGCTGCAATAAGGGCAGTTAGAAGGGCTGAAACAGGAGAGATAATTAGTAGGAGAACAAAGAAAGCGGAAGAGAATCCAATGAGTGTCCCTTCGATTGTTTTCTGGGAATTGAAAGGGTAATGATGTCGTCCTAAATAGATTCCACCAATTGTGGAAAATGCGTCGCCGATAAGGAAAGCAATTACACTTGCCGCTGCAATGAATGGGAGATGTAATAGGGTACCAAAAACGAGTAGAGGAAGGGTAACTCCCGCAGCGAAGAAAAGTGGAGAGAGAACGTAGCTATCAATTTCGTCTTCTCGTCCAGCAGCTAATACCGTTTTCGATATCAGAGGTAGTTGTATACCATAATGCCTGAGAATTTCAGAGAGGATGAAAAGAAGTGTGAGACTTCCAATTAGCAGATAAATCGGGATATGCCACGAAGCACCCCAAAACCATAGTAATGGAATGATAACCGCGCTTGCATGTAAAAGTTGACGTAGGATTTCTTGACCCAATCTTCGAGGTACGTGAACTTGCATTAAAGGGGAAGTAACGTAGGGCAGGAGTGCCCGTAAATCAGGAGTCGTTACCACAACTTGAACATGTCTGCGAGCAACTTGGTCAGGGCGAAAGCCAATTGGGATTGAAGCAAAATCAAAGAGAGGTACATTATTAC
>JAEOSV010000091.1 GCA_016840185.1 Candidatus Hermodarchaeota archaeon
GCGCAGTGATTGTCTCAATATCTTGTGTGACGAATTCGATTCGCTCTTGCACACCAACTTGAACAGCGTTTTGTTCTGCCACATTTAATACTTTCGAATCAATGTCGATACCCACGACTTTTCGCGCGCCAAGTAATGCGGCTCCGACGGCTAGTCGTCCAGGTCCACAACCCAAATCATAAACACAACGGTCTTCAATATCCCCATAAGTTGCCGCTGTAAACACCATGGTGGCCGCAACAATATCAGTCACCTCATACTGCTCCCTACTGGGACTAGGATCAGGAAACCCTTTCAGTTGACTAAGTAGAATCTCTAACCGTTTCCGGGGCAGCCGTGCCGACATTAAAACTCCCTGCCCTCTAGCTTTTGTAGAACCATTGTATTTTATACACTTAATTGCATCGAGGTCTTTTACCTTACGAGTATATGGAGGCACCTTGATATGTCAAATCCCTATAAAATCAAAGAAGTTCGTGCAATGGAAATTCTCGACAGCCGTGGCAACCCTACAGTGCAAGCTGAAGTCCTCACAGAGGAAGCCTATGGTCGAGCCATGGTCCCCTCGGGTGCCTCGACAGGAAAATATGAAGCCGTCGAATTACGAGACAAAGATCCTAAGCGTTTTCATGGACGCGGCGTTCAAAAAGCAGTGGAAAACATTCTCACCATCCTTGGACCTGCAATTATCGGCATGGATGCACGTGATCAACAAGCCATCGATAAAAAATTACGTAAATTAGATGGCACACCTAACAAAAGCCAACTTGGAGCTAACGCCATTTTAGGCATCTCATTAGCAGTGGCAAAAGCCGCAGCTGATACAGGTATCCAACATTTGTTTGAATACCTCGCCCCTCGAGAAGAATATGTGTTACCAATTCCTATGATGAATATCATCAACGGCGGCGTTCACGCAGGCAATCAACTTGCAATCCAAGAATTCATGATCATGCCACTGGGCTTTGATAACTTCCATCAAGCCCTGCGCGCAGGAATCGAGATCTATCACACTCTCGGAAAAGTACTCAAACAAAAATATGGTCCTGTGGGAGTGAACCTCGGTGATGAAGGTGGGTTTGCCCCACCAATGCAAGAAACACGTGAGGCTCTAAATGCTGTAATAACCGCGATTGAGCAAGAAGGATATAAACCAGGTAAAGAAATCGGACTAGCTCTCGACGCTGCTGCCAATGAATTCTACACAAAGGGTAAATACTCGATCGATAACAATCACCTCTCCCCCGGAGACCTCTTCGACCTTTATCGTAACTTATCTCAAGAGTATCCACTGATTTCAATCGAAGATCCCTTCGAAGAGAACGATTTTGAGAGTTTCGCACAATTGACCCAATCCATAGGTCAATCCGTGCAAATAGTTGGTGATGACATTTTTGTATCGAACACTGAACGTTTGCAAAAAGGAATTGACATGGGCGCAGCAAATTCATTATTACTCAAAGTCAACCAAATTGGTACCCTTACCGAAGCTATCGAAGCCGCACAGCTCGCAGGCACAAATAACTATACTGTAGTTGTAAGCCATCGCAGTGGGGAAACAGAAAACACATTCATCGCTGACCTTGCAGTTGCCCTCTCTTGTGGCCAAATAAAAACCGGTGCACCCGCTCGTGGGGAAAGAACCGCCAAATATAACCGGCTCATCAAAATCAACCATGATTTAGGCAGAAATGGTCGGTATGCTGGACGAGAGTTCCGAAAGTGCAAGGTAACTCAATAATCGTCTAGGCTACCGCTAGAAATCACAAATGATGGATTTGTCCAGTGCAAACGGAGTAGCTATTAGAATCCGATTTGCTTACGAAGTTCATCAGGCGCCTTGTCAAGACGAAGTGTACAAGGCGTAGGAATCTTCATTGAAGCCCTTTTCAACGCAGCCTTACCTACCTTCAGGTGCTTGAAATCAATTTCAAGTGTTAAAACCGGTTGGCCGGGTCTGACACGCGCTGCAAGAGCGAAAGGCTTCCCAAAGGATCGACGCATCCCTTCTTGAATACGATCAGCACCAGCAAAAGCCATCATCTTCTTTTCTCGAAGAATCTGATGAGGATAGGTCCGAATCCAAAGGAAGTAACCCTCGGGTCCCAAAATTCGGGTGAGATGGCGGTTAGCGGCAACGCGCATTGCTTCAAGGGCACTGTGACGAATTTGAACTGCTTCATCGGCAAGCAGGCTCAATGTCAGCTCGAAGTTTCGATTGCGTCTCTTGCCCATTCGCCAAAGAACCACTTTGTTACCTGGTATCCGCTTGACGTATTCTTTGCGAGTGTAGGGGGGACGGTTGATTAGTCGATAGCATTTTCCTGGTCTAGCGGGCATGATAATTCGCCTCAGTTCATGAATTAAAGGTAAGGCAAATCTCGCCGTCTTATTAATCTTACTAGATAACAAAACTCACGGTTACCTAGGACGTGAAGATTTGAATGACATCCTGGTCCTCTAAGGTAAAAGTAAAACCGACTTTCTTACGGATTTGCCCGGTGCTCATTCGGTAAATTATGGCATACCGGAAATTCTTATGAAATTCACTATGCAAACGTTTAGCAAGATCTTCAACATTAGAACCAATAGGCAAGATTAGGGGTTTATCCCCAATTTCACCCGAACTTTTCCGAGTGAAAATACGAATAACTTTCAGTCCTTCAAAAATTCCAGTTGTCGCAATCTTAATTCCAATATCCTTTTCCACCGAAACTGGAAAAACGGGAAACACTTCCCCAAATTGCTTCTGCAATTCCTCAAAGTTCTTCGAACTTTTTAACGAATCGCCTTTCGTGGCTATTATGATCGAACGAACATAGGTTGTTCGGCTATCAATAACCTCCACCAAATCATCCAACGTTGCAGGTCCCCGAAATTGAAGAGAAAAATTATGAATCCGACGACGTCGGAGAAGTTGACGAATAAGTTCTGGATCACCTTGAAAATTAGTGATACCGACAATATTTGTTCCCCCACTTCCTGTTTTGGCGAACCGAATCGGTGGCGGTGGTTTATTGAGTTTTATTCGCGATTCCTCTAAAATTGATATGAGAAATTCGACTTGAGGGATGGGCGGTTGCGAAAGATCAATGACCAAAACGATAAGATCCGCGTTGCGAATTCCCCCCAAAATTTGGCGCCCAATACTGCTATCTATTGCTCCTTCGAACAGTGCCGGCATTTCAATAATCTGGATATCTGCTCCCCCGTATTTCAGAACCCC
>JAEOSV010000092.1 GCA_016840185.1 Candidatus Hermodarchaeota archaeon
AAGATGGAATCATCAAACCGAAAGAACGTGTAGTAGTTGTCCGCGCCTCAGCACTTGTCCCTGGAAAAACCAACGTTCTTGAAGTATTTACAGTCAAAGACGTACTCGACGCAAAAATCCTCTAAACAGGTTTTTTAAAAATAGAATCCGTTTAAGAATGGCTCACGTTATCCTGATATTTACCCAACATCTGAAGGGCCAACACCACTCGGTTCCGCACAGTGGGAAACGGATCAAGCAACGCCTGATTAAGTGGTGTTACCGCACGAAAATCACCCAACAATCCCAGCGCAAGTGCTGCTTGCTCCCGAACTGTATACTCATTGTCGTTGAGAGCATTAATCAGAGGTTGAACAGCACGATGATCTCCAATCAACCCTAATGATAGCGCAGCACAGCTTCGTACGCCAAACGCCTGATCTTGCAAGGCATTAATCAATGGGTCAACAGCCCGTGAATCACCGAGTTTCCCTAATGTTAAGGCAGCTTGTCGACGCTTCCCTGCTACTCGGCTTCGAAGGGCCTTGAGATGCTTTTCAACCCTCCCAGTTTTTGGCGGTGGGGGTTTTGTATCCTTCGCCTTAAGAGGGCTTATCGGCTTATCACGCTGGTCCAATCTAATAGCTCCACAGTGCTATGAGACACTATTGGCATCATCTAGCTTTATAATTGCTACCCCATTTTAAGTCGGCTTTTAAGAAACAGTCAAAACGTTGGTAAGCCTTTTATCACTTCTCGTAGCCTTTGATTGTGAAATCAAATCTTGGTGAACACCATTGACTGAAGCAGCAATCGAAGACAAACGAATCACCCTCGAAGAAGTCACCAACAAAGTCCATAACGAAGCCCATATTGCTTGGGGCGGTTTTGGGTACCAACGGCCCCCCGAAGCTTTTGCCATGGAACTCATTCGACAAAAGAAACGCGGCATCAGAATCTACACCTGCGGGTCAGAACACGATCTAGACATTCTTGTTGGTGCGGAAGTGTGCCTAGAATTTGAAGTCGCCTTCTTTGCCATCGAAGCTTTGGGTCTGGCTCCTAACCTTCGACGACGTTCCAAAGAGGGTAAGGTGAAATTTGAGGATTATACGAATCTTGCTATGGCGTTGAGGTTTTTGGGTGGTGCCTTGAATGTGCCTTTCATGCCGATTCGTCATATGATTGGCACAGATATGATGACGAAGACTCGATTGCGGAAGGAAAAGGCGAAAGTGATTCAATGTCCTTTTACTGATACCCCAATTACTCTGCTTCCCTCAATTCAAGCAGATTTTGGAGTGATTTGTGCGCAGAAGGCAGATCAGGCAGGGAATGTTCAAATTTTTGGGATTAAAGGTGAAGACAATGAAATTACTCGGTGTGCCAAGAAATCAATTGTATTCGTCGAGGAAATCATTTCGAATGAAGAAATTCGTCAACATCCGGATATGACTATGATTCCGAGTCTTTATGTTGATTACGTGGTGGAACTACCCTTTGGCAGCTGGCCCATGCAAGTGTTTGGAAAGTATGACTATGACTTACCTCACCTGCAATATTACGTTCAACAGTGTAAGACTGAGGAAGGCTGGGAGGAATATCTGAACGAATGGATTCTTGGTGTCGGGAGTCATGAGGGGCTGCTCAAAAAAATTGGGCAGAAACGATTGAAGGAGTTACGAGCGGATCCCCGATTAGGATACTAGGAGGAAGTGATGAAGATGGTAGAGTATACATCAACGGAAATGATGGCGGTTTGTGGTGCGCATGCAGTGAAAGATGGTGAACGAGTGTTCGCCGGTACCGGGCTTCCAGTACTTGGTGCTATGCTTGCCAAGGTAACCCATGCCCCGAATGCCATCATCATCTATGAAGGTGGAAATGTCGACACCCAAAACAAAGACCTAGCCTTGTCAGTGGCAGATTCCCGATTGGGCTATCGTGCTGCGGCATCAATTGGCCTCATCGAGACACTTGGGTTCCTGATGATGGGTGGTCGTGTGGATGTCGGTTTTCTCGGAGCAGCACAAATCGACGAATATGGTAACATCAACACCTCCTATATCGGTGACTTTGATGCTCCGAAGGTGCGATTGCCAGGAAGTGGTGGTGGGAATGACATCGCAAGTTCAGCAGGCCGCATCATTCTCATGTTTACCCATGATACTCGGAAATTTGTGAAGAAACTTGATTATCTCACTAGCCCTGGGCATCTTTCGGGACCCGGGAGTCGAGAGAAACTCGGATTGATTGGCGGTGGGCCTTCACTGGTAGTCACAGACAAATGTCAGATGGATTTTGAACCAAAGACAAAACGGATTCGTTTGAAATCAGTTCATCCAGGTGTCACCGTCGACTGGGTTAAAGAAAACGTTATGTTTGATTTGCTAATCCCCAAGAATGTTCCGACCACAGCGGAGCCAACAAAACAGGAACTAGATAAGCTCCGTGGACTGGATCCTCAAGGCATCTATCTGGGCAAGGGTCAAAAATAGTGCTTCATTATTTGTCACCGCTTGCTTGACAATGAGTTTAGTAAATATAAAAAGAAGAAGAATGGATGGAAGCCGACTTAGGATGCTTCTAATTGGGGTTGTTGCCGCACTCATTGCCGCTTTTTCTTGGGCTGTCAGTGCTGCCTTTTACAAGACTGGTGCCAAAGAGGTTTCACCGTTAACCTCTAATCTAATCCGAATTATTGTCCCGCTACTGATACTCGGAATTGGTGCCCTTATTCTTGGCCTCTCTTCTCAGGTTTTTCTTCTCAGTTCATGGGATCTCTTTCTGATTTTCGGGAGTAGTCTCTTTGCCTTTGTAATTGGGGATGCACTTTACTTTGTTACAATTCAGAATATTGGCGTGAGTCGTGGGGTACCAATTACAGCAACTTATCCTCTTTTTGTACTTCTCTGGCAGATTCTTTTCTTGGCACAACCGGTGCATTTGCTCATGGTTCCTGCATCGACCATCACAGTAGCAGGCGTTGCATTGCTGGGTCGACAGCTTAACCTCTCTGCTCAATCTGAGACAAGTATCACCCGTCGTCAGATGTGGATAGGCATCTGTGCCGCACTCGGAACTGCGATTAGTTGGAGTATTAGCATTCTGTTCCTTTCAACAGTTCTTCAATCCACTAACCTTGTGTTAGTCGCTGTCATCCGTCTATCCATCGCCCTTGCCATACTCGCGCCCCTCGTCCTCGGACAACACGTCATCAAGGGTGCCGCCTTGCTGACGCGGCAAAAACTCATCTACTTGACCATTGGCGGTCTCTTCGCTCTAACCTTGGGCTACCTAGCTTTTGCCTTAGCCCTCCAACTGATGGACACAACCTCAGTTGCTCTTTTATCTTCACTCACTCCACTATTTGCAGCAATAATTGGCTGGCGGAGTTTACAAGAACACTTTGATGTCAAAACACTCGTCGCCATTATTGCCTGTGTCACCGGCATAATTCTCACCGCGATAGCAATCGGATTGGTGTAATTTTCTAGGGCTCATCAAAGCGAATGATTTTAGGTCATCATGCTACTACTTGTTGATACGATTCCACGACTCGAATGGAGGTCGTCCGATGAAATATGAGGACTTTTACAATCCTAAATACAAACCTGCTACATCTGATACTATCTGCACCTTTCGCATTGAAACTCGTGACCCTAAACAAAGCATGGAATGGGCTGCAGGTGGGGTGGCAGCTGAGAGTTCAATCGGAACTTGGACTGAACTTACCACTGAGAAACCGTATATGAAAAAACTCGCTGCAACAGTCTTTAAACTCCAAGGTAATATTGCGCAAATTGCTTATCCCATTGAGTTATTTGAACCAGGCAACCTCCCAAATATCATGAGCTCGGTTGCCGGAAATGTATTTGGTTTAGGGGACATTCAGTATCTTCGATTACTCGACATTCAATTTCCGAAGAAGCTAATTCAAAGCTTTCCCGGACCCGCCTTTGGAATTCCAGGCATTCGAAAAACGGTGAAAGTTCCAAAACGACCACTTATTGGCACCATCGTAAAACCGAAGCTTGGATTACGAACCAAAGACCATGCTGTCGTCGCGTTCGACGCATGGGCTGGCGGATGTGATATCGTCAAGGATGATGAGAACCTCTCCAGCCAAACCTTTAATCCCTTTGAAGATCGTGTTGTGACCACACTAGACCAACGAGATAGAGCCGAAGAAGAAACCGGAGATAAGAAGGTCTACTTGATCAACGTGACGGCTGAAACCAAGGAAATGTTACGACGCGCACAGTTTGTTGAAGACCACGGAGGACGAGTTGCTATGATTGACATTCTAACCTGTGGTTATTCTGCGGTTGCTACGCTTCGGGAACATGGATTCAAACTCATTTTACATGGACATCGGGCAATGCATGCGGCCTTCACAAAGCTTCCCAACCATGGGATTGCCATGCCAGTGATTGCAACTGCTTCTCGGCTGTTAGGCATTGACCAGTTACATGTTGGTACAGCAGTAGGTAAGATGTCGGAAGATCGTGAGGAAGTTGAAACCAATATCCACAAATGCAAAGAACCTCTTGCAGATTTGAAACCAACATTACCAGTCGCGTCTGGGGGGCTGCATCCTCGGCACGTTCCCCCTCTCATTGACATCTTTGGATGGGACCTGGTTATTCAAGCGGGTGGTGGAATTCATGGGCATCCCAAGGGCACTCGTGTAGGTGCGACTGCGATGCGTCAAGCTGTAGATGCTACACTTGCGGGGCAATCCCTCGAAGAGTATGCGACGTCACACTCAGAGCTTGCTGAAGCGCTCACCCACTGGCCCACAGCTTAACGGTTCACCATCCCACGATGGTCCCTAGCTAGCCTAATCCTACTACAATCTCAAAGATGATAGCGGGAATCCATGGGATGATTCCAAAAAGGACAACGATGAGTCCAGGTATCGGTTTGTCAATCCTTCTCTGAAATAGTGCGACCAAGACAGCCACACCGATGAAAAGCATGAGAGTGGAAGCCAGGGCAATGCCAACACCGAAATATACCAATGAATGGGCGACAATTGCGGAATAGGATACGATATCACCGACACCCATGAATGTGCCACCAAGCATCGTACCCAGGAAGTCCATGCCGTCGACACGTTTATGCCAATCTGGTTGGACCGCTTGTGCGGTGAATATATCAATGGCGGCAAGGGCTACAAACAGGACGAATAGAGGTAGAGTGGGGATAGCGACACCGAGGAATGCGCCGATACTGCCACCATACCATATGACCATAACTTGCTTTCCCCAGCGGGGGAGCATGTCAAGGATGATGAAGAGTATGGCGAACATGGAAAAGTAAATTGAAGCAAACGCGACAATAGAGTAGAGGAACAGGTTTTCCACACCTTGTAAGAAGAAGAGGAGAATGATGTGACCGACAAGTAATGTCGCCAGAAATAGGAGTGGGGAGAGTAGGACGGAGACAAAGAGACGGTCAGGTCGAAGGGTGGAGAACCGGAAAAATAAGTTGAGGATAAAGACGATTCCTAAGCCGATTCCCGCATAAAGAAGGACCATGTAGATATTGAGTGGAAATGGATAAGCGGTTGCCAATTTAATATAGTCAAGATCGGTCGTTGAAAGCAGAATCCAGGCTAAGAGTCCACCATAAGTGGCAGCAATGGCTACTTGGGCTGCTATGGTCATAAACCGATGTCTATCGAATTCTCCACTCATCAAATTCACCAGAAAAAAAAGAGAGGTTGTAGGGCCAAAGCCCTACGTTTTGACTAGACTACTTTCTGATCCGGAAGAAGTAGACACCTGCGATGATGATGATAACGATCACCACAATGGCAATGCCTACAAAGATCAATGGGTCAGGACCAATAGGACACGGAGTTCGTGCACCAAAGTCAGGATGGTATGCACGGACTGAGAAGTGCCAGTCCTCAAAGACGTCAAGGATGATGTACTGACCAGTTTGTCGAGTAATCCACTTGTAACAACCTGTACCCGTCAAGTCCGCAGGAGTGTCTGGACTCCAGGTAAAGTTACCGGCTTCATATGGCGCCCAGATGTGCTCGGGTAGAATTTGCACGCTGGTTGCTTGTGTGAAGGTGACGTAACCAGTGTTGTTAGAGTAGATTTCAACCGTGTAGTCGTCTGGAGTGTCAACGCGGTAAATGCTTGCCACGTTGTCAGCCGTATAGGTACCCCACGGATGAATGTTCATCAAACTGTATTGAACGTCTTCTGAGGTGAAGTCTTCACCATCGTGCCAGGTGATGTTTTGATACAGATCGAATGTATATTTCAATCCGTCTTGAATATCACCTGATGCGGTAGTAACTTCAGTTGACCAGTTCCACGCAAGATTCGGTGCAGCAGCGGACTGCGGATCAAGGGGATCGACACGCCATAGCGTTGAATAAATCAAGCCAAAGATGGTCTGTGCGTAGCCCGATGAGGTCAGAATGGTGTTTGTAAAGTCCATACCCTCAGAAAGCACGGTGACATATTCAGTTGGGTTACAACCGAAGGGACCACCTGCGGCTTCCTTTAGACGAATCGATTCTAAGGTGTATGGATTACCACTCATACGGTTAATACCAAACTGCGGGATATAGCCTTCCCAGACATCAGTACGGTAGGCATGGGTATATTCGTCGTTGTAACAGACAATCATGGGCATTTCATCCATGAGAATCCGACAACCGTTCCACGCCCATCCACGTGCTTCAAGTCGGGTTGGTGCATTCATGAACTGTGTGATGTTGTAGTCGTATTCGGTATTGTTGTAGCGGTAGAAGAAGCTGTTGTCGCCACCCTCAGTGTGGAAGAAGTCATAGAGCAGGGTTGGGTCACCTGGAGGATTGATGTTCCAGCTGAAACAACCAAGGTTGAATTCACCAGTTCCGAGACCAGCGATCAAGGCGTTGAAGTCAACTTCAACAACTTCACCTTGTAGACCCGCCTTTTCCATGCCAGCCACTTGTGCGAGACAAGCTTGGATAGCTGGGTCATAACCAGCAGAAGCCCAAAGCTCAATCTTCAGTCCGTCAGGAGCAGCTATGTCTCCACGCTTGTCACCGGCAGTCCATGTACCACTCATGTCAGCGTCGTAATAACGCCAACCTGGGTGTGGTGAGCCAGGGGTGTCGATGATGTGAGCAGCATCAAGAGTAGCGTTTGCATTCGTGATATCTTCAGCGTAGAAGTGAGAGGTCATCTCGTTTTCATAGGTCCAGAATGCGAATGGCAGAGGAATTGGATTGTCCATTACTTGGGCAAAACCACCCCGTGCGTTTGCAACCACTGTAGGTTTGTCAAGCGCATAAGATAATGCAACACGATAACCAGTAATATTGGTTGGGAATCGTTGACATTGCATGGTCAATTGTCGGTAGATTGTACCGGCAACAGAAGTAACTTCGATAGCTGGGTTTGCCTCAAGTTCGGCCACTGATTGGTGTGGAATACGCTCGTCGTACGAATAAACGCTACCTGATTGAAGCGCGAGCAGTGCTTGAGCAATATCCTCGGATGGATAAACGATGAAAGTCAATCGATCAACATAACCACCGTGAGGATCGTATCCGCTAGGATAGGCCCATTGAGCGCTTACAGAAGCGTTTTGGGGAGAGATGTACGCAAGAGATAGGAAGAGGCCCACTAGTGCAATAGCAGTCACTATAGAGATTTTCGTTAATTTTGTCAATTCGGAATAATTCCTTCCGTTTATTACCCTTGCGGCCATGCATTCGGCACTGCCGCTAAAGGTTACACTTCATCTTCCAACAAGCTATATATACACTGTGGTAGAGGCGGGAAACCCTGACACTGCCTCCTTTTCAGTAAGCAAAAATGGCTTGAAAGCTAATTTCAAGAGTTTTTCAACAATTAATTAGTCTTTTTGAGAGATGGATTCATCCTCTTGTTCTGTACGGTCGAACTCCTCACTTAAAGCGGGAGGGACAGGTCGTTGGTGCTTCAATGATCGCGTGCTGAGTTCAAGAGAGATTACCATCACAAGGAGGATTCCCAGGGAGAGTACCCCCATTAAAATCAACATTCCTCCAAAAAGAGCAATTAAGGCATTGACTGACCAGAAGCCATACATGATGACGGCTCCACCTACAATAAGGAAAATGGGGACTAGGATCGTCCATCGACGATAGATCACTTTGACTTCACGTTTTTCAGACAACTTCTTCTCACACTTTGGTTTACTTCTTTTATCATTTGTGGGGGACGCTGATTAAATTAAATCCTTGGATCGCGGCTCGATGAAAAACTCATTGAAGATAAGACCTGCAACTGTACCGAGTGTAAACACTAGAACCAATGGGAAAAATAGTGGAATTGATAGGGCGAACTGTGAGATGATGAAGAAAGTGATATCTTGGGTGACGACGCCCAAGAAGACGGGGGCAGATCTAGCAAGAGTGAGTACAAAAATTGAGATGAACATTGTGACAATCATTGAGAGGATTGCGTCTTTGAATTCTAAGCAAATAATACCCAAGAAGAATGCAGGGATAAAGAGGAGGAATATTGCTACCTCTGCAAAGCCGGGAAAGATTCGGGTATAGGTGGCATGGAGAATTGTCGTAGTAACGACAACGGCTCCTGCTATTCCGTACGCTGAAAGTGCTAATCGTGCTTTTCTGTATGACACTGTTTCGTCCTCCAATGAGGGTTCAAAGGCTGTTGATTTCAGCCATATTTGATTCTTGGATCAAGAACACCATAGAGGATATCCGCAATTATGTTTGCAGCAATGACTGTTATCGCTATCATAAAGAAGATACCTTGCGCTGTTGGCCAGTCATTCGAGGTGAGTGACCCATAGAGTAATCGACCCATTCCAAACCATATGAACACGGTTTCGGTGAGCACGGCTCCACTAATAATGAAGGCGAAATTAATGGCAATTAGTGAAATGAGTGGCAGAAAGGCGTTACGAACTCCGTGTTTGTAGAGCACAGTCCGCTCTTCAAGTCCCTTCGCCCTTGCGGTGAGAATGTAATCTTCTGTCAATACATCTACAAGCGTGTTCCGCATGAGCAGCATGTATCCACCGAAGAACGCTAATGTCAAAGTCATTGCAGGGAGGACCAAATGCCACGCCAAGTCCAAGGCATACGATATGGGGTTATTTGGAACGGAGCCTGGAGGACTCGTTGTATGACCCAATGGAAATAGGGGGAATCCCAAGAGAAGTTGGGGGGTTACAGAAAAGACAAGAAGGAACACCATGCCTAGCCAAAAGACGGGGAAACTATACATCGTCAGACTAAACGTAATGAGTCCAGTATCCGTTGCGCCCCCATGTCGACTTGCGGCAATGATTCCTGTTACCACACCAAGAATTACAGCAAAAATCATGGCGGTTCCCATCAGAAGTAGGGTGTTGGGAAGACGTTCCATAATATCCTCAACAACGGGATTGCCTGTACTGAAACTAATGCCAAATTGAAGGGTGAACATGTTTTGCATGTAAGCGAGAAAATGAAGCCACCAATCGAACCAAGTCGCATCGGCAGGTGGAAGTTGGTATAGTCGTCGAATTTGTTCAATGGCATGACGATCCATACCTGGTTGAATATACAATGTTGCGGGGTCAATTCCGAACACAAAGACAGGGATTCGGAAGAGGAAGAAGTTGAAAATAATAACTGCAATAAAAAGCCCAATTGCAATGATGATGCGCTTGACAAGATAACTGCGTAATCCCATATTTACCACTTCAAACTCAGTTTCTCGAATTTCCTGAAATGCCAAGACTAATAAAATTAACTGAAGAGGTACATTACCAAGGGTGTTCAATGAAATAGAACGCTCAACAAGCGAAAAATCAGTGAGAAACGACAATGAGCGGAAAAATGAGCTTTCGGGCACTAATGCAAACGAAACCGACGCTGAAGTGGTTCATCATTATTGGTGTCATTATAGTAATCATTGGAATCCTTCTCTCCTTTCTAAGTGTGGCTGGAATTATGTTGGCTTGGATTGGTATCTTTCTCATTGCCCTCTCAATCATTATTCTCCTTTATCTCTGGTTGACCGAAAGATATCTCCCTCAACCTAGTATGGATCGTGTTTCTCCCGGAAAATATTAGGTGCTTTCATTATTAGATTAGAATGAAAGTAACGCCTTGGTATTCGTTCAATCGAATTACTTCAACACTTTCAAGAAAACCCGCATTCACATACGGTTCTTGGTACAAGAACCATTGCCAGGTCCCGGTTGTTTCTGCTTCTTGCAGTTGTTCCCAATCATCTTCTGGTGTTGCATAGTGCCAACCAAAATCATGCGACTCACCTGGTTGAAGGAAAAACTGGTGCCCCTTTATTCCCCAACCATACCGAAGAGTTAGACCATTAAGCCAAATTCTAGTATCTGTCCATTGAAAATGGAGCATTGTGGTCTGCGAGGGATTATTTACTCGAACACGCACTTCGATTCGGTGATATCTGCCACTTGTCTCGTTTTTCACCAAGCGGATATCTGTAATGTCCATATTGAAGCTGAAAGCTCGGTACGTATCCACTTGGTAGTAAGTGGACATGCTGAGGATGACAGTGGACCCGAGAATGATAGCTAGGAAGACGATGATGCGTGTTCGGCGTATCATGATAATTCCCGTAGGATGATTCTATTTTTGGGAGAAACTTTACACGTTTTAAACCATCGAATCAGGCAATATTTCTTTTCCTGCTCCTACCGTCAACTTAATATAACTTTTAAGCAGGTTCGGACTTTGTTTATACTCTAAAAATCTAGGGTACCTATAATTGGTCCTTCTTGGTGATTTTACTATGAGTCGTAGACGGTACAAACACCGGTTATCGATGTTTGAACGTGCTAAAGGCGTTTGGGCTCGATACCGAGAAGTTAAACAAGGGCTTTTTGGTCTACTTTTGGTAATCGTCTTCTTTTTGTTGGCGTTCCTAGCTCCTATTATCTTTCCTCTTTACCCAGGAATCTTAGTGCGAGTAGGCCCAGATTTTGCGGCTCCTCAATGGATGTCTTGGACTTCTCCAAGTGATTTGGGGAATAATGTTGCTAATCCTCCGGGTCAAAATTTCATTCCAGACCCATTTTTTGATTATAATACCGCTTGGACCGTTAACGATACATCTCCGAAATCTTCCTGGTATTATGATACCACAGACTTTGTAGATAGTGCAACTGGTGCTAACCGGTCGCTTGTGTTGCAGTTAACTGATGATTCGAATAATGAGACATTCCGCGGAGAATCAATCTATGCCGAACATACGTTCGAATGGCAGCACATCCCATCCGCACTTGCTTATCTCTATTTCACAATGAGGACAGAAACAACGGGGAATCTCACTGATAACGGTGTACTAATCCATTATCAAATCCGAAATGAGAATCTCCTAGGATCATCGATTGTTGCTCCAAATCAGTACACGTTCCAAGTCTATCCCACTTTTCCACGAACCTGGCAAACATTTCGAAACATCCTGACAAGCCAGGTGATGAACCGCGCGTTTCAGCCCGGTGAGGAAGTCACGATTCGAATTTCTGTGGAATTCAATCATGCACCAGTAACCGCAGACCAGGTTGGCACCATTTCTCTTTGGTCTGATGATGTTCAACTCTGGGGTTACAGTCACTTTTGGGGACCATTAGGAACATCAGATGTGGGTCAGGATGTCATGGCCCAACTTTTCTGGGGTGCCCAAGTCTCCCTGTTCATTGGTATCGTTGCCACCTTTATTGGCGTCGCAGTGGGTCTACTCTTAGGATTAGCTGCGGGATACTTTGGTGGTGCTGTCGATGAGGCTGCGATGCGAGTGACAGATTTCTTCATCATCATGCCCACGCTCCCTATCATGATGATATTGTCTGCGATACTGAATCCAAGTCTTGGAATTACAGTCTTTGTAATTGCCCTCTTCGCGTGGCCAGGACCTGCACGAGTAATTCGTTCACAAGTACTCGTTGAGAAAGAAAAGGCATATGTTGAAGCAGCAAGGGCAGCAGGTGCAGGTGATGTCTACTTGGTCTTTCGCCACGTATTCCCGAACGTGCTCACAATCGTGTTTGTTCAATTGGCCACAGGAGTTTCAGGTGCAATTCTTGCTGAAGCTGGACTAAGCTTCCTCGGACTGACACCGCAAAACCTAGTGTCGTGGGGTCGAATGTTACAAGCCGCTTATAACCAAGCAGCTCTGACACAGATTCCACCTGCATGGTGGTTCTTCATTCCACCAGGCATGTGTATCGCCCTTCTCTCGATGGGCTTTATCTTCATAGGATATGCTGTCGACAAGGCACTCAATCCACGACTAAGGAGACTGTAGGTGAGGACACAATGGCATTAAGGGTTGAAAATCTCGTAGTTTACTATTGTATGCG